>JABHKC010000192.1 GCA_018692315.1 Bacteroidota bacterium
GATGACAATAACACAAAAAATATAAATGTTAATTAAAAACTTAGTCATATGAAAAATGTAATTTTACTTTCATTGCTATCAATTTTTGTTTTCACAAACAAAACAATTGCACAAAACTCTGTTGAGAATATTTCAACAAATGCAGTTTATAGCACTATTCAGGTAGCCATAGATTCTTCTACAAATGGAGACACAATTATTGCCAAGCCTGGAACTTATGTCGAAAACATAAATTTCAATGGGAAAAATATTGTTCTGGCTTCGCAATATCTTTTCAGCAACGATACAAATCACATTGAAAATACTATAATTGATGGAAACCAAAACGGAAGTTGTGTAATCTTTGAAAACGAAGAAGATTCAACAACAATGCTTTGTGGTTTCACCATTTCAAATGGTAGTGGATATTATTATCCAAATCATGACACATCTTCCAGTGGAAATGTATTTTATGATGCTGTTCTTGGTGGTGGAATTTATTGCGATAGTGCAAACCCAAAATTATTTTTCTTGAAAATAGTAAATGATTCACTAATTTCATCTTATGAATATAAATATGGTGCTGGAATATATTTAAATTATTCAAATTCAATTATCGAAAATTGCGATATTTCATACAATGGAGTTAATTATTTAGGTTCTGGTGCAATTTATTGCCTAAATTCAAATTTGAAAATAATTGAAACTAATATCATCGATAATCTTGGTTTAAGTGGATTGTTTTCTAACTCTTCGAATGTATATATTGAAAATGCTGTTATTTCAAACAATTCCAATGATTCATATGGTGGTGGAATTCAAGCCAATTATTCAAATATAAATATCGAAAATGTTAGGATACTTAACAATTTTGGATTCTCAGGAGGAGGAATATCTTGCGTTAATTCTAATTTTAATATTAATAACACAATAATTCAAAATAATACAGCTGGAACTGGTCCAGGTGGAATAGCGATTAGTTATTCAGATAGTTTTAATATTTCAAATACAAAAATATATGAAAATTCTGGATTTTATGATGGAGGAATTGGGGCATACGATGCAAATATAAATTTTAGAAATGTTGAAATAATTGGAAACGAATCATGGGATGGAATAAGCGGTGCCTTAATATATGATTGTACTGTCGATTTTCGTAATTGCCTGATTGTCAGAAACGATAATCAGACACAAAATCCGTCTGGAATTGCTTTTTACAACTCTCAAGGTTTCCTTATAAAATCTACTATTGCAAATAATAATTGTCATGTTAGCGCAGGCTCAACTTTCAGCACTTCCGATATTGTTATTCTGAACACTATTATTTACGGTAATTATTTAATCGACAATTCTAATAGTTTTCAATTCGATTTAGATGGTCCTGCAAATATTGCATATTCAAATATAGGAAATCTTACGCCTCCAAATAACATTTTCTCTCAAGGAAATATTCAAACCAACCCATTTTTTGTTAATCCTATTCCAACTGTCCCCTATTCAGGATACCAAAACCTTAGTTATCATCTTTTGGGGAATTCACCCTGCATAGATACAGGAACCGATTTTTATGTTTATAATGGCGATACGATTTTGGATTTAGATCCAAGTGAGTATTATGGCTCTGCTCCAGATATGGGCTACTACGAGTATCAGTTTCAGCCAAGCACTCAGATTGATATTGGAGTAACAGATTTAATATATCCTACAGGTATGAATTGTGGATTATCATCATTCGACTCAATAATTGTTTTAGTTAGAAATTTTGGTTCGGATACTGTTACAAGTTTTAATATTAATTACAGTATATCACAATCTCCCTATTCCCTAAATCCTGTAAATGAAACTATTTTACCTGGAGCAAATAAGGAAATTCTGCTTTCAAACAATTTTAATTTTTCTACTCCCAACGAATATGAATTATGCGCATCGACAGGACTTCTTGGCGATACAATAAATAGTAATGACAGCTTAACTACAATAATTTTTTCAGGAACAGAAATAGATAACTTTCCATATTTTACAGATTTTGAAACCAACAATGGATTTTGGAAAAAAAGTTCTCAATCTGCTTCATGGGAATGGGGAGTACCAAATGGTTCATACATTAACTCTGCTCCGAGTGGAACAAATATTTGGGCAACAAATTTGTCAAATGACATTTTTATGGAATTATCATACATCGAAAGTCCATGTTTTGATTTTTCTAATCTGACACTCCCAGTTATCATGTTTGATTTTATTTTAGATATTGATGTTGAAGATGGTACAGCTCTACAATCTTCTATAGATGATGGAGCAAGCTGGCAATACGTTGGAGCAATGGGCGACACAGGAAATTGGTATAATGATACCTGCTCAAGTTTAGATATATTTGGGACAAATACCGGTTCGTGGTTTTACTATAGCTCTCAAATCCAATGGAGAAATGCAAGTCATACTTTACAAAATTTGGCAGGCGAAGCGAATGTAAAATTTCGTTTTGTAATTTCATGTCAACCCTATTATCCAGGGGATGAAGGTTTTGCATTTGATAATTTTTCGATATACGAAACAGCAATAATAACAAACACTGAAAGAATATATCAAAAACCATTCGCTCTCTACCAAAACACCCCAAACCCATTTTCCGAAACTACAAAAATCTGCTTTTATGTTCCGAAAAAAACTGATGTAGAAATTTCCGTCTATAATGTTTTAGGTGAAAAAATTGAAACCTTCGTATCAAAGTCTTTTGCAACAGGAAATCATTCAATAAAATTCAATTCAAAAAAATATAATTCAGGAACATATTTTTATAAAATGACTTGCCCCGATTTTGTTGACACTAAAAATATGATTATTTTGGAATGATTTGTTGAAAATGATGACAATAACACAAAAAATATAAATGTTAATTAAAAACTTAGTCCTATGAAAAATGTAATTATACTTTCATTGCTTTCAATTTTTATTTTCACAAACAAAACAATTGCACAAAACTCTGTTGAGAATATTTCAACAAATGCAGTTTATAGCACTATTCAGGCAGCCATAGATTCTTCTACAAATGGAGACACAATCATTGCTCAGTCTGGGACTTATCTCGAAAACATAAATTTTAATGGGAAAAATATTGTTTTGGCTTCCGAATATTTCTTAACTGGCGACACAATGTATATCGACAGCACAATAATAAATGGAAACCAAAATGGCTCATGTGTAGTTTTTGAAAATGGAGAAGATACAACTGCATTGCTTTCAGGTTTTACAATTACAAATGGAAGTGGTTATTTTTATCCGAATTATGACACTTCAAATAGTGGATATTATATTGATGCATATCTCGGTGGTGGAATTTATTGCGATAGTGCAAGCCCCAGGCTTTTCTCTCTAAAAATTGTGAAAGATTCACTACTATCATCCACCGGAAATAAATACGGAAGTGGAATATATTTTAATTATTCAAATTCAATTATTGAGAATTGTGATATTTCATATAATTATTCAAGTTATTATAGAGGAAGTGCAATATATTGTTCATCTTCTGATGTAAAATTTTTCAATTCAAAAATTCAGCAAAATGATGGTGGAATCGGTTCTATCAATTCAAATTTGTATATAGAAGATGTAATAATCATAGACAATTATATTGATGGAAATGGAGGTGGAATTGATGCATATCACTCTGATTATTATCTAAATAATGTATCGTTAATTAATAATGATTCATATGCTGATGGAGGAGGAATATATTGCTATCAATCAAACTTTAATATTTACAACACCTTAATTCAAAACAACATGGCAGGATCGGGAAGTGGAGGTGGTATCTGTATTTCTTATTCAGATAGTTTTAATATTTCAAATTCAAAAATAATTGAAAACTCAGGATTTCGAAGCGGTGGCATTCAAGCAATATATTCAAATCTGAATTTTAAGAATGTAGAAATAGTTGGCAATGAAATCGATGACGGAATTGCCGGAATCGAAATAATTGAATGCACTTTCGATTTTCGTAAATGCCTGATTGCCAGGAACGATGGGAATATGTACAGCTATTCTGCCGCAGCTTTTTACGACTCTCAAGGTTATATTATAAACTCCACTATTGCAAATAATTATAGTCCGGTTTACGAATCCAGTGTATTGCTAGATTCTTGCGTCATACTTATACTAAACACAATTATTCAAAACAATTATGCTGAAAATAACCTTAATGATATAATCCAATATGATCTTTATGGAAATGCTGAAATTACTTATTCCGACATAGGAGTCCTGTTACCAAACAGCCAAATCTTCACACAAAATAATATTCAATCAGATCCTCTATTTGTAAATCCAATCCCAACAATCCCTTATACAGGTTATCAAAACCTAAGCTATCATCTTTTGTGGAACTCTCCGTGCATTGATGCAGGAATTGATTTTTATGTTTATAATGGAGACACAATTTTAGATTTAGACCCAAGTGAATACAACGGTTCTGCTCCAGATATGGGATACTTTGAATATGGATTTCAGGCAAATGCTCCACTTGATATAGGAGTCGTAGATATTTTACATCCGGTGGGCATGAATTGTGGACTTGAATCAACGGATTCTGTTATTGCAGTAGTTAGAAATTTTGGTTCTGATACTATTATCAATTTCACACTATATTTTAAAATGGGTAATTCATACAGCTATTTTACCGTGAATGATACTATTATGCCTGGAAATAATCTTGTTGCACCTCCAAAATTTCTAAACTATTCAGGTCCAAATGATTTTGACTTATTTATATGGACTGGGTTTCCAAATGGAGGAAGTGACTCAATCAATTCAAACGACACTTTAAATGTGTTGCTCTATCAAGGAACTACAATCGAAAACTTCCCATATTTCACCGACTTTGAAATCAATCAAGGATTTTGGAAATCATACTCCGAACAATCGAGCTGGGAATGGGGCGCTCCAAATGGTTACGATATAAACTCTGCACCCAGCGGAAACAATGTTTGGGCAACGAATCTTTCAGGAATGATCTTTTTAGAAGATTCGTATATTGAAAGTCCGTGTTTCGATTTTTCAAATTTGATTGAACCTGTTATAAATATTGATTTCATTACAGTTCTTGGTAGTGGTGAAGGTGCCGCCCTACAATCGTCAATTGATGGAGGAATAAGTTGGCAATATGTTGGAGCAGTAGGCGATACAGGAAATTGGTATAACGACACTTGCTCGAATCTTAATATTTTTGGGACAAACACCGGTGCATGGAATAGTTATGGAACACAATCGATTTGGCAAAATGCCAGCCATGAGTTGCAGTACCTTGCCGGCGAATCGAATGTAAAATTTCGATTAATTCTCTCCAGCCAAATGCAATGGTTCGATTCCGAAGGTTTTGCTTTCGACAATTTTATGATTTATGATGCAAACAACCTACAAACAGTCGAAAATATTACTACAAACACTAATTACTATGCCATACAGGAAGCAATAAACTCTTCAAACAACGGAGACACAATAATTGCACATCCCCGAAGCTATTTTGAAAATATTAATTTCAATGGTAAAAATATAGTAGTTGCTTCAGATTATTTGCTTACAGGCGACACTGCTGACATTGACAGTACTATTATAAATGGAAATCAATATGGTTCTTGCGTAATTTTCGAAAATGAAGAAGATACAACTGCAATGCTTTGTGGTTTTACAATTACTAATGGAAGTGGGTATTTTTATTCGAATTATACTTCAAATAGTGGAAATTATTATGATGCCTATCTTGGTGGAGGAATATATTGCGATAGTGCAAGTCCTAAATTAAATAGTTTAAAAATAGTGAGTAATATATTATATTCATCGAATGGCTTAAAATACGGAACTGGCATTTTCTTTAATTACTCAAATACAATAATGAATAATTGTAATATTTCAGACAATTTTTCAAATTTTTTGGATGGTGGTGCAATTTATTGTTTATTTTCAAATATAAAGATTACTAATTCTAAGATTCATGAAAATGACGAGGGTATCACTTCTACACATTCGAATGTATATTTAAAATTTGTATTAATCTTTGATAATATTAATGGAAATGGAAATGGTGGTGGAATTGAAGCAAATCACTCTTATTTTAATCTACAGAATGTTTCACTAATTGATAACACTGCATATGTTGATGGTGGTGGAATTTATAGTGATAACTCAGAATTTAATATAAAAAATTCAATTATTCAAAACAACTTAGCAGGTATGGGTGGAGGTGGAGGTATTTTTATTTCAAGTGCCGATAGTTTTAATATTTCAAATACAAAAATTATTGATAATAGAGCAAGGAATTATGGTGGTATTTGGTCATTAACCTCAACACTTAATTTCAAAAATGTTGAAATAGTTGGTAACGACGATAGTGAAGATGTTGCAGGTGCTTTTTTTAGCAATTGTACAACAAATTTTCGAAATTGCCTTATTGTAAGAAATGATGGAGGCGCACAAAGTTTGTCGGGAATAAAATTTTCGTCTTCACAAGGTTACTTAATAAATGTTACCATTGCAAACAATAATTGTTATGTTTATGAAGCTGCTACAGTTTTCAATAATTCTAATATTACCATTTTAAACTCTATCATTTATGGAAATTATATTCCTGATGGTGATAATATTTTCCAATTTGATATAGATGGGGTTGCTAATATCGCTTATTCAAATATTGGAAATCTTTCACCACCAAATAACATTTTCTTACAAGAGAATATTCAAGCTGACCCATATTTTGTTTACCCAATTCCTACTGTACCATATTCAGGATATCAAAACCTAAATTATGAGCTTATGTGGAATTCTCCTTGCATTGATGCAGGAATAGATTTTTATGTACATAATGTAGATACAATTTTAGATTTAGATTCAAGTGAATATTATGGTTCAGCTCCTGATATGGGATATTATGAATATCAATTTCAGTCAAATACTCAAATTGACATTGGAGTTACAGATTTAGTATATCCTAACGAAATAAACTGTGGATTGTCATCCAACGAATCAATAATTCTTTCTGTTAGAAATTTTGGATCCCAATCTGTTTCAAATTACTATATTTATTATAGCATTTCACAAAATCAGATTGATTCAATACTTGTTAACAGTACAATTTCATCTGGGAATAATCAAGAAATTTCAATTTCAAACAATTTTGATTTTTCTACTCCCAATGATTATGAAATAGCCTTCTGGACACAGTTCCAAAATGATACAATAAATAATAACGACAGTTTATTTACGACAATTTTCTCAGGAACAAAAATAGATAACTTTCCCTATTTTACAGATTTTGAAAATAACAATGGATTTTGGAAAACAAATCCTGAACAACCAATCTGGGAATGGGGCGTACCAACAGAATATCAGATAGATACTGCTTTTTCAGGAATTAAAGTATGGATAACAAATATTTCCGGCATTTGTTATTTCGAAAATTCTTTTGTTGAAAGTCCTTGTTTCGATTTTTCAAATCTAATACTTCCAATAATTGAATTTAGCTTTATCATAAATGTTTATCCTGACGAAGGTTCAGCTCTACTATCTTCTACTGATGACGGATTGAGTTGGCAATATGTAGGTGCAATAGGCGATACCGGAAATTGGTATAATGATACATGCCAGAATTTAGATATGCTTGGAGTAAATACAGGTGCTTGGAGTTATGGGAATGATATTGAATGGAAAAAAGCAAGTCATTCATTACATTATCTGGCGGGCGAATCAAATGTAAAATTCCGTTTTGTGATTTCTTCGAGTCATCCAGAATCTGATGGTTTTGCTTTCGACGATTTCACAATTTTTGACTACGATACAGCTCAAAACATAGAAAGCATAGAACAAAACCACTATATACTCCACCAAAATACACCAAACCCATTTTCAGAAAATACCGAAATCAGCTTTTATGTTCCGAAAAAAACTGATGTTGAAATTTCAATTTATAATATTCTGGGAGAAAAAATTGAAACACTTATTTCAAAATCTTTTGTATCAGGAAATCATTTAATAAAATTCAACTCAAAAAATTACAATTCAGGAACATATTTTTACAAAATGACTTGCCCTGATTTTGTTGATACTAAAAATATGTTTATTTTGGAATAAACACAAACAAAGCAAGACTTAGAGCCTTGCTTTGCTATTTTCAGTTTATTAGAAATCTATTTTTTTGTCTCTTTGAGTTTTTTTAACTCAGCCTGATATTTTTTTATCTGCTCTTCAAGAGATTTAATAGTACTTTTTCCTTCACTTTCAATTTCTGAGAATGCTTTTAGCCTGTCAATAAAATCGCTTAAAACATTCATAAAATTTATAAATGCATCGTATGGAGTTTCGTATGGATTGAAATATTTATGAACATCGCCATCGGAGAACCACTTTGTACACATATAGTAAAAATGGTCGCTTGTTTGCAATAATTTCCAATCTCGCTGAATATCAGCATTATCAATTTTGCTGATTTTATCTGTCAAGCTATAAAGTTTGTCGAAAGCTTCGTCTTGCAACTCATTCCCAAGCCATGCTGTGAGGTCTCTCTCTTCGTCTGCCCACGAAATCGGATACGGAACATTTACCGCAGAAATAGGGTCGAGTCCGGCGGCAACTTCCGAAGGTGTATTAAAACTAAAGTTTGTAGATTCGAAAACCTTTCCTGGAAGTGCTCTCAGAAAATCGAATATTCCGGTTTCAGCCCATTGGTGCTCGCCAAAAGTTTCGTAGTCCATAAACAAATTCACAACCTCTTCTTTTTCGTTTATAGAATTTAACCAATCTACATATTTTTCGGCTGTTAGTGGCCAGGAATCCCATGCTTTATTTGAAAAACGGAAAGCAATATCGTCGCTCAAACTAAAGTTTTTTAGTAGAACCTTAAGTTTTGGATTTATAGCATTACAATACAGATAATTAGGACTTTTCCATCCCAGAACGTGTTTTGCTCCTTCGGTCAAAATAGCATCGTAGCCCATTTCGCCAACCATTGCACCAATTTCGTCAGAGTAAATTAGCTCAGTATTTCTGAAAACTTTCGGTGTTTGTCCAAAATGTTGTTTAATTTTTTTTGTGTGAAGCTCAACCTGATTGTTAAACTCGTCTTTGCTTTTTAGTGCAGAAAGCGAGTGAGAATAAGTTTCTGCAAGAAATTCAACACAATTAGTTTCAGCCAATTTTTTAAAACTCTCCAAAACATCCGGAGCATACATTTCGAATTGTTCAATTGCAGTTCCCGAAATAGAGAACGAAATTTTGAATTTACTACCAAACTCATTTATCAAATCGAGTAATACATTATTTGTTGGCAGGTAACACTTTTCTGCAACCTTTCTCATAATTGTACGATTTGCATATTCATCGTAATAATCATGATCGTTTCCAATATCAAAAAATCTATATTTTTTCAACCGAAAAGGTTGGTGAACTTGAAAATAGAAGCATATTGTTTTCATAAGTATTTTTATTATTTATTTACTTGTTTTTTATTTACATTGTTGAATTGTATGATGTTTATTTAAATCAAAAATAAACAATCAAAAATTATCAATTTACGACGGATTCGTAAACGCTATTTACTTTTACAGCAGCATTTTCCCATTTTAAATTATCGACCTCTTCTTTTCCATACTGACGGAACATCCCTGATAATCCATTATAATTGAGCAATCCGTAAATTGCATCAGCCATTGCATCTATATCCCAAAAATCAATTTTGACAGCATGATTAAGAATTTCTGAAACTCCCGATTGTTTCGAGATTATAACCGGAACATTCGACCGCATTGCCTCAAGTGGCGAAATTCCAAAAGGTTCGGAAACCGAAGGCATAATATATACATCGCTCAACGAAAACATTTGAGGAACTTCATCGCCTTTCAAAAATCCTGTGAAGTGAAATTTAGTTGCAATTCCGAGTGCTGCAACTCGTTTTATCATTTTGTTAAGCATATCGCCGCTACCTGCCATCACGAATCGCACATTATCATATTTTTGAAGAACTTTATATGCAGCTTCGATAAAATATTCAGGACCTTTCTGAAAAGTTATTCTTCCAAGAAAAGTAACAATTTTTTCAGGAACTCCTTTTTTCATATTCAAATGAACCTGACTTTCTACAGGTTCTACAGCATTGTGGACAGTTACAACCTTCTCAGGAGCAATTCCATATTTTTCAATAACTGTTTTTCGTGTAAGATGACTTACTGCTATCACTTTGTCGGCATTTTCCATGCCTTGTTTTTCAATATCGAAAACTTGCTTATTTACGTTTTCTCCACTTCTGTCGAATTCTGTAGCGTGCATATGCACAACCAGAGGTTTTCCACTAATTTGTTTTGCAGCAATTCCGGCAGGATAAGTAAGCCAGTCGTGGGCATGAATAACATCAAATTCGTTTTGTTTCGCAAGTACCGAAGAAACAACTGCATACCTCGAAACTTCTTTCATCAAGTCTTTTCCGTATTTTCCGGAAAACTCAAATTTTTCTGAAACAGTCGTTTCTTTCATCAATTCGTCCTTCAGAACTGTTTCGGAATTTGCAATTTCAAACTCCTCTGGCGAAAGATAAGGCACAAGATTCGATGCTATTTCGATATACGTCAGGTTCTCCCAAATTTTATAATAGTCAGTTATTTTTTTGTTAAGAACTACATCTCCGGCATCTTTCAATTTCAGATATGATTCGTCTTCGTCACCATAGGCTTTTGGCACAACAAACAGAACCTCAGTATCGGTTTGCGAAAGACCTTTTGTTAGTCCGTAACAGGCTGTTCCAAGTCCTCCGGTTATATGTGGCGGAAATTCCCAGCCAAACATTAATACTTTCATTTACAATTTATTATTTATTATTTTATATTTTTTATAGAAAAGTTTATAATTAGAAATTTATAGTTCAATATTCCTCACTAATTGTTTCGATCGTAAAATTTCTGCAACACTCCAGGCTTGCGAAATAGTTCCTCTTGCTTTGTGAGGCGGGTCTCCATCAAAAATTTCAGAAATAGAACCAACTCCATGATTCGACATTTCATCTTCGAAACCTGCTAAGTATCTATCAATTAGCTTTACACCCGATTTTCCATGTAAATTGAGATATGCTTCGGCAAAATGGCCAAACAACCAAGGCCAAACAGAACCTTGATGATAGGCTAAATCGCGTGTCATTAAATCTCCTTTGCATCTACCTTTGTAACTTAGGTTTTTTGGCGACAAAGTTCTTAATCCCTTCACTGTTAATAATTCTTTTTCAACAACGGTCAAAACTGCATTCTTCATTTCGTCATCGATTGGAGAATATTTTAGCGAAGCAGCAAAAATCTGATTAGGACGAACATCCCAGTTTTTATTTTCCCCGTGTACAAAATCGGCAAGATAATTTCTATTGCTGTCCCAAAATGTAGAAACAAATGAATTCTTAATTTTTGCAGGCAAATCTGTCCATTCATCAACAAATGCCTGATCATTAACTTCTTTGGCAATTTCTAAAGCAAACATTACTGCATTGTACCAAAGTGCGTTAATTTCTACACCATAACCAATTCTTGGAGTTACCGGTTTCCCATTTACTATTGCATCCATCCATGTTAAAGCATTGCCGGTTTCGCCGGAATAGATCAATGAATTGTCGTGCATTTTGATATTAAAATCTATACCTTTTTTATAACCACTAAGGATTTCTTTCATTGCTTTTCCGTACGACTTCCAAATTTTATCGGCAGCGCCTATCTCTTGATAATAGTTCTGAATTGCCCAAAAATACCATAATGGTGCATCCACAGAATTATAGTTGTCTTGATTATCTGAGCCAGTATTAATGAACAAAGAACCTTTAAGCTTTTTTGTCATAGTATCAAGTACAGATTTGCAAGTTTTGAAATCACCAACAGATAAAGTTAGCCCCGGCAACGAAATAAATGTATCTCTTGCCCAACTTCCAAACCATGGAAAACCTGCAATTATCTCGGTATCATTTCCTTTTTTAATAAAAAATTGTTGAGCTGAATTTTTTAAATTATTCTCGAAACTATCTCGTGGAATACGATTTACTAACTCCTTGTTAAATCTTTGTTTTAGAGTGTGTGTTGGGATTTCGCTAAGTCCACCTGAAAAAATAACACTTTCTCCTTTTTTAATGTCAAACTCGAAAAATCCTGGCACATATAAATCTTCCTGATAGTCATAGCCACGCTTTTGTTCTTCAAAATATTCAATATCGTTATACCAGTGAGGAACTTTTACAAACTCGTTTTTCTTCGAAATTTGCATAAACAAAAACGGATAACCATCATAAAGTTTAGTCTTTATTCCATTTTTTGCATCGAAGCATTTTTTTTGAACATACATATTCGATTTGCTCAAAGTATGAACATTCCGAAAAGCCAAAAATGGATTTAACCTAATTTTAGTAGGTGAATGTGCGTCTAACAATGTATATCTGATCAGGACTCTTTCGTCTTTTTGAGTAAGTACAATCTCCTTTTTTAAAACTACTCCCCCTACCCTATATGTTGTCGAAGGTATTGGGTCTATCTCAAATTCTCTGATATATCTATGTCCATGCGGTTCGTAAATGTTCCCTGGATATTTATGAATTCCAAGTCTGAATTCTTTATTATGTTGAATTACTGTTTCCTCCAAAGATGAAAGTAAAACATGACTTTCACCATCGAGTTGCTCAAGAGGTGAAACCAACAATCCGTGATACTTTCGAGTATTGCATCCAACAATTGTAGTACTGGCATAGGATCCGGCACGATTTGACCTTATTAATTCTTTGCTCAGCGAATACTCCAGATTAATTAATTTTGTTTTATCAAAATCTATGTAGCTCATATATTTATTTTTTTTTGAAATTTTTTACTTTTTCGTTCTTACTTATAATGCTGAAATTCAACATTCTATTTATTTTCATAGCCTTAAAATTTTAGCGTGCAAAGAAATAAAATATTTCTTACAAATTTAAACTTTATGTTAAGAATATATTAAATAATTGATGCCATAATTTAACATTGGAATTTCGAACTTGGAAATTGGGAATTAAAATTGAAAATATTATTTGCCAAAAATATTACAGATAACCATTTTAAATGCTAAACTTGAGTTTTACAATTATAGTTTTCAATGAATCAAAAAAAAACCACCTACAACAATTGCAGGTGGTTTTCTCCTTTTCTTTGAATGGATTATTACGAAATTTCTATGTCTCGTGATAATTTCACTTCTTCGGCATTTTTGGGAATCGAAATCGACAGTATTCCATTTTCATAATTTGCTGAGATGTTTTCACTATCTAAAGTTTTTGGCAAATTGAATGAGCGAGAAAATTCAGAATAATTATACTCAATTCGTGAATAGAATTTGTTTTCCTCCTCTTTTGTCTCTTTTGCACTATCCTTTTCTTCAACTTCCCGCGAAACTGTCAAAAGATTTTTGTCGAGAGTGATTTTAAATTCTGATTTTTGGAATCCGGGAGCCGACAATTCAATTCTAAAATCGTTTTCCGATTCAATTATGTTTGCTGGTGGTACACAAGCGTTGTGTTTCGAACAATTCGATTCGGTTCTGTAAAAATCATCAATTAAATCCGAAAATCCGAAAAAAGGTTTGGTACCTAAAGCATTCATATAAGCTGGTTTGTTAAATCTTACTAAGTTCATTTTAATATCCTCCAAAATTTTAAGTTTATAATTAAATTCGATGGCTTTATTACAAAACAAATACCAAATGAATTTTGCGGAAAAATTTGCACTTTACATATCAAAATATATGCTATTTTGTCATTACACTAATTCTATATTTTTTCTCTTGTGGATTTATAGTTTTTATTTTCAACTAATTACTGCATTTTGTATTTTGCAAAAAAGCAAGCCAATATGACAGTATAAAATTAAAGTCTCTCTGACTTTCAACTTTTCACCAATAATATTTTATACTTTGCCAGCCAAAAACTAAATTTGCAGCTTGAAATTGTGTTTTAAACTAAAACTTTAAATAATGAAAAAGTTAATTTTTGTAATCTTAGGAATTGTATCAAGTATTATGGTTTTCTCGCAGGAAGTTCGTTCGAGATGGACCGACACGCCTTTGAAAATAGATGGTGATAATTCAGACTGGATAAAAAACCCTAAATATTGGGACTCTGATTCAAAAGTTTTATACGAAGCCAGAAATGATAGCGAAAATTTATACCTGATTTTCGCAATGACTGATAAAATTTCTCAAATGAAATTTATGCAAGCTGGTTTTCAAATTTACATAAAAGTGAAATCTAAGCCCAAACTAAAAGCAAGCATCGACTTTTTGCCTCAAAGGATTATCAGGGGGAAGTCGGTTTTCGATACTGCCCAGATAAAAAACGAAATGATACAAACCTATCTTTTACGGACAAATCATGCCGAAATTAACGGATTTCTGAAAACATCAGAAAATATAAATCGCAGTAAAAATTCAAATGAAAATTTCACTTTCGATATTGGGCTTGCAGAAAATTCCGATATGTTGGTCGAAATTCAAATTCCACTATCAGAGATTTTTGCATCACCAATTAGTTTAAAAAAGCTAAAACAAATTCCTATAGATTCGAAATTTACAATAAATGCTCTGGAGCATAAAGGTGTAGAAAAAATGCAATCCAAAGGAGGAGGACGACAAGGTGGAAATAATCAAGGTGGACGACAAGGAGGAGGAAGAAAACCTTCAGGTGATTCAATAGATAAACTTGAAAAAATGGAGGATATGATCAGCGAACAAAGTTTTAAGATGAAGTTTTATTTGAGGAGCAAGTGAATGAGTTTGGAGTTTTGAGAATTTAGTATTTAGTATTTAGCAAAACAAATGTTGGAATTACTCAATGCAAACTACTCAAAACTCAGTTCTCCAGTAGTCGAATCATTGCAAAAAGCATTTTTGAAATTTGTTCCTAACCTGAATAATTCATAAATATTTCTACTACAAGCCCAAACTGCACATCATCTTTGACCGTCCTCAATTTTTATTCCATCAA
The DNA here is from genome assembly GCA_018692315.1 of Bacteroidota bacterium. Lineage (NCBI taxonomy): Bacteria > Pseudomonadati > Bacteroidota > Bacteroidota bacterium. The sequence continues at coordinate 14,984 of JABHKC010000192.1, forward strand.
AATAGCTCGCTATTACTCAAAAATAAAAATCTGTGGTAGTTCAAATCTGACACACA
>JABHKC010000193.1 GCA_018692315.1 Bacteroidota bacterium
TGAAAAACAACTCGCCGGCAGCACTTTAAACAAAATAGAAATGCACACAGCCTCAGGAAACTACCTCGTTCATCTGATTGGCGAAAAATCCATTTCAACAGAAAAAGTTTTCATTAATAATCCCTAATTTCTAATTCCCAATCCCATGAAAAAACCATATTCCACTCCCAAAATTGAAACCATCATAATTGATACAGATATTTCCCTCGTGATGATGTCCACTCCACCTCCCGATCCCGACAAATCGATGATGAATCAAGAATGGGAAAAAGAGCGAGAGAAAGAACGAAAACGAGATAGTTTTGCTTCGCCTTTCGAGTAGTTATTGAAATATTTACTCAATTAGCAGGATAAGTTAGAGTGCTAGCATTTGTCATTTTTATTTGATAGCCTTGCCCGGGAATCATATTTCCTATTTGATTGACGTTATATACTGGCCAGTAAATTTGCCCGAAATAGTTTTTTACTATTTCAATATTAGTAGAAATGCTACTCGTCATATTTACTATTGATGCAGGGGTGTTTCTTAGATATGATATATATGACCATGAAGAAGGAATATGACAATTAGTGTTTTCAGGTTGAACTGCAATACCTTCGAGGATTAAGGTATCTGTATCAATCATTTTTATTTGATAGCCTTGACAAATAGAAATATTGTCAATTGAATTTATTCCATAGGCTGGCCAATATATTTGACCAAGATAGTTTTTCACTACAATTATATTTGAAATAATATCTGTAAATATTGAATCAATTGTTGCTACCGAAGGAATTATATATGTAGAAAAATAACTCCAGCCTATGGGCAACTCAATACTTTGCTGATCGATAAGAGAGGATTCAAGTACAAAATATATAGAATCGGACATTATTTTACAGCCGTGAAATGAATGTGTTTCAACTTTGTACCATCCTGATAGTGTAGCTACAATTTCCTTATCATTTTCACCAACTATGGATGTATTATTCAAATACCATTGATAGTCATAAGATTCTTCAGCTATAAGAGTATCATTATTTTGTACTATTTGAGTTTTAAACTTATCGGTCAAGAACTGGAAAAACTTTGTTTTATAAAAATCATATAGAATTGTAAATATCTGTTCACTTGAAGGGATATGAAAATTGCTTATATCTATTGTCCGCAATGAGGATATCACATTATTATCATTTAAGTATTGGTGTATTGCCGAACCTCCAAAATATGGCAAATTATTATGAATACCGCTGTAATAATTTATAATAGGATCATTCCTTCCGTGAACAATAGCAGCCGGTGTCTTGTTTGTTCCAATATATGAAGTGTCTCCAATTAGAGCCCCACAAGAAAATACTCCAGCAATTTGATTAGAATATCCCAAAGAGCCAGTTACATTGTTCAAGCTTCCAAGGTTGCTTGTATTTACCTCGGGAATGTTACTTTGATCTAACCAAGCCACATTATAAGCCACAGTACCTCCGGCTGAATATCCACCAACAAATATCAAAGAAGTATCAATATTAAAAGTATCAGGATTTGCTTTAAAAAATCGTATTGCTGCATTTGCATCCTGTGTTGCTCGATATGTGGCTTTCATTTCTTCTAAAGCAAGCGCTCCTGTCGGATTTTTTCCAGTACGATAGTACACCGAAGCAGCAACATATCCATGTAATGCAAAATGCTTACAGAATTTATTAACATTATCTATACCGTCTGGTGTAATGTGATTAAAACCACCCCCAGGGAAAATCAACAGTAGAGGGCGTTTTTGAGTTGAATCGCCATCAGGATAAAAAACTTCCATTTCCAATGAAATTGGTATGTTATCCCAAGTCAAATTCTCACCGTATTGGATAAGATCTGAAGAAAATGAAGTAAAAATGCGTGAGAGATAACGATCGGAACAATCGCACTGTGATTTTCTAAAAGCTGATACAAAAACATCATAGTCTCCATTAGAATTAAGATTATTTATACTGTTAGGATCCGGATCAAAATCAGTAGTATCTTCAAAACATCCTATAGTATAAACATTGCCAAAAGCATCTAATGTTAGAGAATTGCCTTCATCATAATTACTCCCACCAATACCTCTTGACCATAAATAATTACCGTACTCGCTAAATTTAGCCATTAAAATATCTCCCAATCCGTTTGAAGTGAGATCATTAATTTCTAGTCCCGTATCAAAACTTGCTGTTTCGTTAAATGTGCCAAGAGTGTAAATATTCCCTACAAGATCAATATCTATAGAATAACCATAATCATAAGAAATACCACCAATTCTTTTTGCCCATGCAAAATTGCCTAAGTTATCAAGTTTAGAAATAAAGATATCTGTATTTCCATTTGAGCTAAGATCGTAAACTGCAGGTCCCGGATCAAAATCACTTGTTCCGTTGAAATATCCAATAGTATAAACATATCCTGCCGGATCATGTGCTAAGGAATAAACATGATCGAAAGATGCTCCTCCAATATTTTTTGCATAAATAAAATCTCCAGTTGCATCAAGCTTTGAAATGAATATATCCTCGCTTCCGTTTGAAATAAGATTATATATTCCTGAGCTGGGATCAAAATCAACCGTTTCATAAAAATTCCCTGTAATATATACATTCCCAGTTGCATCAATAGCCAAAGATTGACCATAATCATTTCCGGTTCCACCCATTCTTTTTGACCAAATGAAATCTCCCAAAGAATCTAATTTAAGAATAAAAATATCTTCATTCCCATTTGAACTAAAATTGAAAACTCCGCTGCCAGAGTCAAAATCTACAGTTCCTATAAAACTACCAGTAACATAAACATTCTGGTAAACATCAACAGCTATTGAAAATCCTATATCATCTGAATTTCCACCAATACTTTTGGCATAGATTAAATTTCCTAAAGCGTCAAATTTTGAAATAAAAATGTCTGTTCCTCCATTTGATGAAAGATTAAATGTCTCATTGCTCGGATTAAAATCAACAATTCCCTTGAAACCACCAGTTATATATACATTCCCCTCTTCATCGCATGCAATAGAACTGGCATAATCAAAATCAATTCCTCCAATACTTTTTACCCAAATTAGATTTCCTGAATTATCAAGTTTAACAATATAAATATCACAATCTCCATTCGAACTAAGATTGTTAGTATCAATAAGATTGGGATTAAAATCTGCAGTTCCTCTGAACCATCCTGTAGAATATATATTTCCATCATTATCAATGGCAATAGATTGTCCAAAATCATCGTCTGTTCCACCAAAACCAGCTGCCCATTCAAATTGTAATTCCTGCGAAAATAAGTTTATTGTGATTAATAGAACACTAATAATGATTGATATTTTCTTTTCCATAAATAAGAAGTTTTAGTATAGATTGGACATGCTTAGCAAAAAACCTAATATGAAAATTAAAACTCTCAAATAATACCATTTTCAAAATATTAAATACTCTTCATCAGTCAGACCAAGAGTTAAAAAAAATGGTTGCCCTTACAGTTTTATTATGTTATGTTCTGATGTTGATTTAGTGTTGGCTTTATAATTCCCCGCTCACACTGATATTTCGTCGGTGTGATTTAAGAAAGATGACATAATTTTTCCAGAAATTTTAAATAAGTGCTCGATTTTTTGATTAAAAATTCTAATGTTGTGTCTTCTGACGTAAAAAACTTTTGATGTCAGGCAGTTGTAAAATAAAAGACAGGAAAAAACCGAATTTTGTTAAGATGAATTTGAAACACATGGACGACATGTTTGTGTGAGCCGGATAAAATAAAAGGAAAAAAGACAAAAATAGTTTGCTGACTAATAGAATTCTTTTATTTTTGCAATTGTATAATTAACATTTAATTAATGTATAGCAAAGTCAACAAATATTAGGACATGAATCAAGTAGTACAACAGAAATTTACACACATGTTTGCGAGAACAATTTTAGAAATTTTAAAACCCCAATAGATGACCTACTTTAATCAGAATAATAAAAATGTACGCTTATACCCTAAAATTCCGTGTGTAAACGTACATTTTTCTAAAGACAAAGAAGATATAAGCGTACATGTACGCTTACACAATAGTTAGCATTAATTAAAAATAAACCAATATGTTTTCAAAAGCTTACGAAATTGCAAGTAAATTCACTCACCCAGTGATTGTATCAATGAGATTCTTTGATAAAAAGGTAGAAAGTGGATTGGGAAGTTTCATTATTTTAAATGATGAAGGTTGGATTGTTACTGCTGCTCATATTCTTGACCCTGCATTTGGACAACAACAGCACGTTAAGGAAATCGCTGCATTTAATGACCAAGTCAAAGTTATAAAAGAGAATGACAAGCTTAAAGCTCATTTAAAGCAAAGGCAACTTAAGAAATTAAAGCCAAACAACAAATGGATTACTAATTGTAGTTTTTGGTGGGGAAATGATGTGTTCAAAATCAATCATTTTGAAATTCTAAGAGAAAATGATTTAGCAATTGGTAAAATTGAAAATTATGACAAACGTTTTCAAAATGTTTATCCAAAACTTAAGAAACCTGTAGACCTGAAAAATGGAACAAGTCTTTGTAAACTTGGTTTCCCCTTTCACTCTATAAAAACAGATTTTAATGAAGCTGATAATTCGTTTAAATTAGCCCCTAGAGTATTACCAGTGCCAAGATTTCCAATTGACGGAATATTTACAAGAGAGGCTTCCGCTGGGAAGTCAAAAGATGGAAAGTTTGACATAAAATATATAGAAACATCTACGCCTGGACTGAAAGGTCAAAGTGGTGGACCGACATTTGATGTTTTAGGAAATATCTGGGCAATCCAAAGCCAAACAATTAATTTGGATTTAGGTTTTTCTCCTAAAATAAAAAGAGATAAAAAAGAGGTAGAAGAGAATCAATTTATTAATCTTGGTTTAGGAGTTCACGTTGCTACTTTGATTGATTTTTTGAAAGATAAAGGAGTTAAATTTGAGTTGTCAGATGAATAACTAATGCTAACACTTAAGAATATAAAAACAGCGAAAAACTACAGTGCCTGGCACTGTAGTTTTTATATTCGTTGTTGAGCTAAACCCAAGCCGGCGGGCTTAAAGTAAAGGATTTGGCGTATATGTATTTTTAATAATTTGGGGATTTTGGAGGGAAACGGAATTTCTGCTTTGTTTTCCGAAAATCAGATAA
>JABHKC010000194.1 GCA_018692315.1 Bacteroidota bacterium
AGTTTATTCAGGCACTTCTTAGCAAGAATGAGAAGAAAAAGCAAGTGCTATACTAAAAAGTTAGAAATGTTGAAACAAGCTGTAATGATGCTCATGTTGAAATGGAATAATCAATTAAGTATACTTTGTTAACAATGCCATTTTTTTATAATGACGATATATGACGTTCAAAACAAACTGCACTTAGATGAGCTATTAACAAACGAGACAACATGCTACATGCACTTGTATATCAGCACTATACGAATCCATTGTGTTTTTCTTGTTTTGTTAGATAATTTCTGTTGAATATTCCTGAAAATTTTGAATTTAGATAGGAATATAAATAATTCAAATAAAATAAATTGAAAAGTACTTATTCATACAGACCAAAATATCTGAATGAACATTGAACAAAATATACAGCTCAGTTTTTGGGTTTTTGTTCACAGATTTCAGAATAAATCTGTTCGAATAAAAAAAATACCTAATAAGCTCAGATTTTTATTTAAAATCTGAGTCGAAGAAATATGCCTTTGCACAGAGTATTTTAACTTAATAATCGTCTTTTTCCATAGAAAATTGAGAAGTTAGTACTAAAAATTGGCTTCTAAGCAGCAAAAAATGGCATCCCAGAAGAGTATGGAAAAGTACAAAAACGTTAAAGTGTTAATAATCAGCACTTAGACCCTGCAAAAATTCCTTCAGGCAAAAATGTATATCAATGCACCCGTCCACGCTCGCCCTAAGAACTTCGTACATAGTACTTTGGGTTTGTAAATAAATAAACTATCCATTTGTACTTGTTCTTTTGTCCATTTTCTTCATTATAAAGGTGTTAAATAAACTGTGGCTATTCGCAACTTTTATGCCTTAAAAATGAACAATCCCGATGTATCGGGACGTGCAACTTGAATCCTTTATTTATTTACAAACCCTTTGTTTTTATCTGTGATATATGACATTGGGTGCAAAAAATCCTTAAACTGGCTGCAAGTAAGCGACAGAAGACATTATAAACAACAGTAATTCAAGCAGTTATATTTTCATTGTTGGTCTGTGTGTTAGTCTGTGTGGTGTGGTATGTAGCTCTGTGTGCTTTGGTGTATGAATCCTGTATTGAGTGAAAAAACTACAAAATAAAGCAAATATAATGGCTTAATATCACAACTTTGGCAAACAATTTGCATATAACTAATTAGTATTTAACAAATTAGATTAGTTTTTCAAGCAGATTTCAGAAATAGAAATTTCGCTTTATGTGTTCATTGACATCTTGAAAATGGTTTTTATTGAAAAGAAAATTTTAATTTATGAAACTAAATTATTTTGCAAGCTGCAAAAGCTTGAATGAAGTCAGGACAAAATATTGAGAATTAGCAAAAAAATATCATCCTGATTTAGGTGGTGATACTGCAATAATGCAAGCAATAATAAATGAATATGATTATATATCAAAGAATTTTATTGAAAACTCAAACTTTGACCCTGAAAGGAAACAAACTGAATATGAAATCTCTGAATTATTAAGAGAAAAAATAAATTCAATAATTGTTTTGTCTGGTGTTAATATCGAAATTGTTGGCTGTTGGTTGTGGTTGGATGGAAACACTTTTGAACACAAAGAAATTTTGAAAGAAGAAGATTTCAAATGGAATAGGAAACGTTACAAATGGTATTGGCATGAAGGCAATTTTAGAAAATCAAAGAATGATGTAACTTTTAATGAAATGCGAGAGTTTTTCGGCTCAACAAAAATTGAGCAAACAAAACAAATAATATAAAAGCTTAAAATTTAATATTAAAAAGCGAAAAGGAGTATTAAAAAACTTCTTTTTGCACCACTATATAAAGACCAATCTTATTTGGTCTTACCATATAATTTGATGGAATTAGAAAATAGAGAAATGAAAAAACGAAAAATAATAGTAGTATTCGATAAAAATACAGAAGTCTGCACAGCCTATGGAAATATTGCAGAAATGTGCAGACATTTCGATAATATAAATTGGCATACCTTATCAAGAAAAAAGGAATTTCCGGTACGATACAAGAATTATATTATTTATAAAACTGATCTGATAAAAACGAAATTGAAAGATGGCGGAAAAAAAAGAATTAAAAATATGAGAAAAAGTTTTACTCAGTAATTTTCATAGATGTATTTTGGAATATTTAGTTTATCAGAATTACCATTGAATGTAATATGGAAATAGACAAAATTGAGAGTTGGGAAATTCTTGATTTTTTTTGCAACTATGTAAAATCATAAATTCAAATAAGCAAAATAAGTTTATTTGTACCCTTATTCGTACCCTACAAAATAAAAAACCCTTACAAATCATTGATTTATAAGGGTTTCTATTTTAAAAAAGCGGTCTGGACGAGACTCGAACTCGCGACCCCGTGCGTGACAGGCACGTATTCTAACCAACTGAACTACCAGACCGTTTTGCTTTCGCGGTGCAAAGATAAATGAAGTTTTTCTTTATGCAATATAAAAATGAAAAAAAATGATTTTATTTTTAAAAATAGAAAATTGGTTTTATTAATGTGTTCATTTTCAGAAATTAAAACAAATTAACTTTGAAAGAATAATTTACAGAAAGCTAATATTTTTGGAAAAAATATGAAGAATCCAATAAAAGCAGCTATTATTGAAGCAAGCAAAACGGCTGATGCAGCCAAATCTTTTGCGATCCCGGCTTTTTCGTTGAAGTTGGGAGAAACTAAATCTACAATTACTTCAATAGCAGAATTAATAATTTCTGTAATCAAAACAATTGCAATTGTGAGTAAAATAATTAGCCATTCAGTTCTTTCAATTTTTAAAACTATGGATAGAACAATTGCAACTGTCATTAAAACAAGATGTATGCGAAAGTTGTGTTCATGCTTTATTATGTATTTAAATCCTTTGGCAGCATATTTAAAACTTGTTGCTCTCTTTTTCAAGGAAAATGGTGTTGTATTTTTTTTTGAAACCATATGTGATAAATTTATTTCATTAAAGTTTGAGGACAAAATTACATCTATTTGGAGAATTTCAATTGACATAAAATAAATTAACTTGTCATCATATTTCGTTTTCAGGAAAAGACTCATATTAATAATTACATTTTTTGTGCAAAAAATGCATATGAAAATTCATTAAATATTTTGGAATTACTATTTTCGCAAAAAAAAAATATTATGATTATGAAAGAAAAATTTAAGATTGGTGTTTTAAAAGAAACCAAAAATCCACCGGATAAAAGAGTAGTATTGCCGCCAAAGCAGGCGGTTGAACTTCTGAAAAAGTATCCCAAATTTGAACTAATAATTCAACCAAGCGAGCTAAGATGTTACGATGATAAGGAATATTCAGACCTCGGTTTAACTCTTAGCGACGACCTTAGCCAGTGCGATTTGTTGGCAGGCGTGAAAGAAGTTGATATTCCGGCTCTTATTCCGAATAAGCAATATTTGTTTTTTTCGCATACAGCTAAAAAGCAGCCATATAACAGGAAGCTTTTACAAGAAATCATAGCAAAAAAAATTACATTGTTAGACCACGAATATTTGACAGATAAAAACAATTTTCGTCTTGTTGCATTTGGCAGATGGGCTGGAATCGTAGGTGCATACAATGGTTTGGTTGCTTATGGGCTTCGTTCGGGGCTGTTCAAAATGAAGCGTGCTCATGAATGCTACGATATGGATGATTTTTTTGCTGAACTGAATAAGGTAAAACTTCCAGCAATAAAGATTTTGATAACAGGTGGCGGAAGAGTTGCTCAAGGTGCAATGGAGACTATAGAGCCACTAAACTTGAAAAAGGTTACACCTCAGGATTTTCTCTCTAAAACTTACGATGAAGCAGTTTTTTGTCAGATTGATCCATGGAATTATACAAAAAGAAAAAACGGCGAACCTTTTGATTTGGAACACTTTTTCAGAAATCCAAGTGAATATGAATCCACATTTTTGCCATATACAAAGGTAACAGATATGTTTATTGCATGTCATTTTTGGGACGAAAAATCACCTGTTTTTATGACAAAAGATGATATGCGTGCCGATGATTTCAAAATTGGTGTAATTGCCGATGTAAGTTGCGATATAGATGGCCCAATTCCTTCAACAATTAGATCGTCAACAATTGCAGAACCTTTTTATGGATACAATACTTTCTCGGAAAAGGAAGACGATCCTTTCAACAAGAAAAATATTTGTGTTATGGCAGTAGATAATTTGCCCGGCGAGGCTCCCAGAAATGCTTCTGTAGATTTTTCTGAAGGATTGATAGAAAAAGTTTTCCCGGCATTCATTAATGGTGATATTGAAGGAATTGCCGACAGAGCAACGATTGTGAAAAATGGTGAACTTGCAGAAAAGTATTCTTATCTTTCCGATTTTGCTGCCGGTAAAGAATAGAGAGTTTTATAAGTTAATAAAGTTGAGAATCAAATTAATTTATTAATATTTCTAATAGCTGAATAAACAGCATTTAATATTGGCGACTTCTAAAAATGCAAATTTCTTCGTTGTTTCGATATTTTAAAATCCTCATTTACAATAGTAAACTGCGGTTTTGAAATTTCTCACGCCTTGAAATTTGCTATTTTTAGAAGTCCCTTATTGTGTAATTCGAAATTTATTATGCATGTTTTTTTTAGAAAATATCATCTTCATCAGGCATTAATATCCAAAGCAAAATATATACAATTATGCCCGGAAAAGCGATACTAATAATTGATAAAACAATATAAACTATTCTGATTATTGTAGGATCTATTTTCAAATAATTTGCAATTCCTCCACAAACTCCACCTATGATTCTATTATTCGACCTTATTAATTTTCTATATGTACTCATTAGATATAATTTTTTATGCAAAAATACTAAGTTAAAAACAATTTAGTACAATAATTCTTAATAATATGATTACGTTGATATATGTATCTATAACATATAACTATGATTTAATTATTATTAAAACAATAAGTATTTGATGAAGAATTAATTTAGACTAATTTTGATGATTTAATGTATTGTTTAAATTAATTTTTAGAAATGTCTGAATTTAAAATTACTTTTTATGAATTCACTTTATTATACAAATATTCTAATTGAAAATGTAAGAACATTTGGAAAAAAACAGAATATCAATTTTTGTGATAAAAATGATAAACCTTTTTTATGGAATATTATTATCGGTGACAACGGTATTGGAAAAACGACAATACTAAAAGCACTATCTTTACCTCTTATAAAGCCTTGGGGTAATCCTAGTTGGATATATAATATTAATTTAAACACTTTTGAAAGGTTTAGTTCAGAACAAGAAAGTGGTGCCAAAAAACAAACAAAAATTGTTACAGACTTTCTTTATGCCGAAACAGAAAAGGAATCTTTAACTTTGAACTTGACATTAGGTGAAAAGCATAAAGATATTCAAGCAGTTCTAACAAAAAATGCAAAAATCAATAAACGAATTAACTCTGAGTTTGAAAAGGATTATTTACTTTTTGCTTATGGTGCATCCAGACATATTGGAAGAAAAGGTATGTCATCTGGCAAAGATTTCCCAGCACAAACTTTATTTGAAGATAATGTACCTTTAATGAATACAGAAGAATGGCTACTGCAAGTAGAATTAAAGGCAGAAAAAAACACAAAATTCAACACCTATAAAGAAAAAGTCTTTGAAATAGTAAAACTATTGTTGCAAGGTGAAGTTACAGACATAAAAACGGACGTAGAAAATTCCCCTCAAATTCTATTTAAAACTCAGTTTGGTTGGGTACGACTACATGAATTGAGCTTAGGCTATAAAACTCTGTTATCTTGGATTATTGATTTTGCAAAAGGCATGCTTGAAAAATATCCTGAAAGTGATAATCCACTCGCTGAACCGGCAATTTGTCTTGTTGATGAAATAGATTTACATATTCATCCTGCATTACAAAAAAAAGTCATCAAATTTTTAAAAAATACTTTTCAAAAAACGCAATTCATTGTTACAACTCACAGTCCACTAATTTTACAATCAATTGATAATGCTAATATTATTTTGTTAAAAAATAAAGGGAATTCAGTAAATGCAGTTCAAAATTTTGTTGATATTGATAATTGGCGAATTGACCAAATATTATTAAGCGACTTATTTGAATTAAGAGATATTTATAAACCATCTGTTCAAAAGAAAGTAGATAGTCACTCTAAATTGTTAAGAAAAAGCAATTTGACTGAAAAGGAACGAAAAAAACTACATTCACTTACTGAATTTGTTGAAAATTTACCAATAGGTAATAATCAAAACGAATTAGAGGGATTTGAATTGCTTAGAAAATTTGCAAGCGAAATTGCAAAAAATAAATAATTTTCTGTTATGATAAGTATAGACAAAAGCAATAATATTCCACAAATTTTGTTACAAGATGGAATTGAGGACAATAAGAGAATATGTCAAGAATTTGACTCAAACCCCTTAGCCTATACATCAAGACCAAATTTCAGCAATAAAAAATTAAAAAAACTTGCTATTAAAAATAAAATCTATGGTAAAACAACAGTAAAGCTACAATTAATTGCAGATCAGAAAGAAAAATGCTGTTTTTGCGAAGCTAAATTTACTGCAACTTCATATGGTGATGTAGAACATTTCAGACCTAAAAAGGCATTCAAAAAAGGACGAAAATTGATTTATCCCGGATATTATTGGCTTGCCTATGATTGGCATAATCTTTTGTTTTCTTGCGAAAAGTGTAATAGAACATATAAAAAAAACGAATTTCCTCTATTTGATGAAAATATCAGAGTTAAAAATCATAATGAGGCAGTAAATCTTCCATATGAGGAATACAAATTAATAAATCCAATTTGCGAAAATCCGGAGGAGTATATTAGATTTAATCAGCACATTCCGGTAGCAATAAATAATAGTTCAAAAGCCATAAAATCTATCAGCATCTATGGTTTAGACAGACCAGAACTGAATAACGAAAGGCTTGAACATCTAAATTATCTTAAAACTTGTGAATTTTTTCAGCATTTTGATTTAAATAATCAAGAAAAAATGAATAGTGCAATGATGACTTTTAATAAAAGTTATGATGAAACCTATAAAATGATTTCTACCGCAAAAGGCTTATTTCAAAATGCAGCACAAAATCAAAGTAAATTTGCGGGAATGGTTCGTTCAAATTTCCCAGAATTGTCTGTTGAATAAAATACCAATATAATAAATACGTTTTATCTAAGGTTACTAAAATCATATTTCTTAGCAAATGTGATTTATAAATAAATCAATCAGTTTCGAGTTTTATGAAAAAATCGGAGAAAAACAAAAGACAGAATTACAGAAATTGGATAATTAGTTTTATAATAATTATTTTAATCGGCATAGCATATTTTTGGGTTCAAAAGTATTATGATTCAATAAATATGCCTAATGTTTCTATTAATAAAAAGTTTGAATATTTATATATTAAAACAGCTTCGAATTACGAAGATGTTCTCCAAACTTTAAAATCGAAAAACATAATAATTGATATCGAGTCTTTCGAGTGGATGGTTGAGAAAAAAAACTATAAAAGTCATATTTATCCTGGTAGGTATAAAATTGCAAATAATATTAGCAACGATGAATTGATTAATATCCTTAGGAGCGGTGTTCAGGAGCCTATTAAGTTGATATTTAATAATATTCGAACACTTGAGCAGTTTTCGGGAAGGATTTCGGAACAAATTGAAGCTGATTCTATAGAAATAATAAAGTTCTTAAGCAAAAAGGAGAATATTTCAAAATATGGTTTTAATAATGCAACAATTGTAAGTCTGTTTATCCCCAATACATATGAGATTTACTGGAATATCTCGGTAGCCAATTTCGTTGAAAGAATGGCAAAAGAGTATAAAAAATTCTGGAATTATTATAGAAAGCAGAAAGCAAAAAATATGAGCTTGTCGCAATCTGAAGTTAGTACACTGGCTTCCATTGTTGAAGAAGAGACCATAAAAAATGATGAAAAATCAAGAGTTGCAGGAGTTTATGTAAACCGACTTAAAAAGAGAATGCGTTTGCAGGCAGACCCAACCATAAAATTTGCACTAAAAGATTTTTCAATAAAAAGAATTTTGAAACGGCATCTAAAAGTAGAATCTGATTATAATACATACACAAATAGCGGATTGCCACCGGGACCAATAAATATTCCTTCAATTTCTTCAATCGATGCTGTGTTGAATTATGAAAAGCATACTTACTATTATTTTTGTGCCAAAGAAGATTTTTCGGGTTATCATAATTTTGCAAAAACTTTACGACAGCATAACTCCAATGCACGCAAATATCAAAAAGAATTAGGTAAAAAGAGAATTTATAAATGAGAACTCTATGTTTTAAACTTTGAAAAACAGGATTAGACTTTAATAATCAGTCAAAATTCATTAATGTAATTTCACGAAAATTTGTACAATCCTGTTAAAGTTTTTTATATCATTGCATTTTTAAAATTTAATTTATGAAGACGAAAAAATATGTTTTATGGATACTGGCTGCAGTAATTACACTTGCATCGGTATTTTATCAACGAAAAACCGGCCCAACTTATCCAAAAAGAATAAAGCAACAAATTGAAAATATAGAATATAGCTTTAAATTGCCAAGAAGTTTTGGTGGAACAGCCGATTGCCCTATTGAAATAGAAATAAGTGACAAAACTATTAGTGGTCAAATCTTCTATAAAAAATATCCTTCAAACGATGAATGGCTAAGCTCCAGTTTGGCAAGAGAAAACAATTTTCTAAAAACAAGTTTGCCCAATCAACCTCCAGCAGGAAAATTGGAATACTATATTGTTTTGAATAAAGGAAGCAACAGCTACGAAATCTCAAAATCTAATCCTTTAAAAATTAGATTTAAAGGTGAGGTTCCGGCTTGGGCTTTAATTCCGCATGTATTGTTCATGTTTATTGCAATGTTCCTGTCAAATGTTGCAGGATTGTTTGCATTTGCAAGATTTGATAAGTACAAATTTTATACGACATTGACATTTATTGCTTTACTTATTGGAGGAATGATTTTGGGTCCCGTTGTTCAGAAATTTGCCTTCAACGAGTTTTGGACGGGTGTTCCTTTCGGATGGGATTTAACTGATAATAAAACACTTATTGGGTTCGTTTTTTGGACTATTGCAATTGCAGCAAATTATAAAAAAGACAAACCATATTTAGTTATCGTTGCTGCAATTATGCTACTTCTTATATATTGTATTCCTCATAGCATGTTTGGTTCGGAACTTGACCATGCAACAGGTCAGGTGGGTCAAGGGTAGAAAAGCATTTTTTGATATAATTCTATCTGATTTTGGCTTTTTGTGAATATCTCAATTATTTGCACAAAGTGAAAAATTATGCTGATTTTTTTAATTCATAATCTTCCCATTAATTTCCGGTAGAATTTTACAAAGTGTTTTTTCTTAAAAATAAATAGCACTATTGCTCGTATAAATAAACAGAATTATATTTATTTAAAATGCTAAAAAAGGTTTTTGTTGTATTATTAATATGTTCGAATGCAGTAAGTTACCTATGGGGACAAGACTACTCGGCAAAACTTGATAGTATTTTCAGTAATAAAATAATTTATCTTGCCGATTCAATGCCACATAAAGATCTTGAAGAAGTAGTAGTTTATGCACCAAGAATTTTTGAAAAAAAGAGAGATTATAAACGATATAGAAAACTCGTAAAAAAAATTAAGAAAGTCTATCCATATGCCAAAACAGCCAACCAGTGGCTTACTGACATCAATAATAACTTAGAAAAAATTGAAAGCGAACGAGAAAAAAAGGTATTCATAAAACAGGCAGAAAAACGCCTGCGATCAGAATTTGAAGACGAACTAATAAAGCTAACTTTTTCGGAAGGGAGATTACTTATTAAGCTCATCGACAGGGAGACCGGGAATACTTCCTATGAATTAGTTAAACAATTGCGAGGAAGTTTTTCTGCTTTTTTCTGGCAATCGGTTGCATTGCTCTTTGGCTCTAACCTAAAATCGGAATACGATGCCGAAAATGATGACAGATTAATTGAAGAAATAATTTATCAAATTGATAATGGATTTTTATAAATTTGAAGATTATTTGAAATTTTGTCTTAAAGGTCTAATTATTTGAAATATAAACTTATTTGTAAAATTAATACTTATAAAGGGGATTTCTAAAAATAGTAAATTTCAAGGCGTAAGAAATTTGCATTTTTAGAAGTTCCCTAAAGTTTGTTACGAAAACTATTCACAAAAAAATCACTAATTACCCACAATGAAAAATTATTTAACCCTAATTTTTTTCATATTTTCGAGTATTCAGCTTTTATTTGCCCAAAATAAAATTTATACTACTCATAGAATTGAAAATTCTCCACCAATTATCGATGGATTATTGGACGATCCCATTTGGAAAACTATTGATTGGGAAGAGAATTTTACACAATTTGAACCTCACAATAGCGAAAAGCCAAGCCAAAACACAGCATTCAAACTTTTTTATGACGACAATAATCTTTATCTCGCAGTAAAAGCATACGACAGCGAACCCGAAAAAATAGAGAAACAATTGACAAGGCGAGATGGCTGGGGAGGCGATTTTCTTGGAATTCAACTTGATAGCTATTTCGACAAAAAAACAGCATTTGCGTTTATAGTAACAGCTTCCGGTATAAAAAATGACGGTATCTTCAACAGCGATGGAGACGATTTTACTGAAAGTTGGGACCCAATTTGGTTCGTAAAAACAAGTATTGACGCTGAGGGTTGGAATGCCGAATATAAAATTCCACTAAGTCAGCTTCGTTTTGCAAAAAAGGAAAAACAGAAGTGGGGTATGCAAGTAATAAGAAAAATATATAGAAACGATGAGCTATCTTTATGGCAACATATTGATAATAAGGAGTCTGGTTGGGTTTCTAATTTTGGAGAATTACATGGTATCGAAAATATAAAACCTAAAAGGCAAATTGAAATAGCGCCATTTGTTTTAGGAAAAAATGAATTTTATGAAACAGAAGATGATAACCCATTTTCTACAGGAAATGATTTTTCTTATAATGTAGGTGTAGATGGAAAAGTAGGAATTACTAACGATTTAATTCTTGATTTTACAGTGAATCCCGACTTCGGACAGGTTGAAGCAGATCCTTCGGAGTTAAACCTCTCTGCATTCGAAAGTTACTTTTCAGAAAAAAGACCCTTTTTTATTGAAGGAAAAAATATTACTGATTATAGGATTACACCCGGTGGACATCCAATGGCTCGCGACAATCTATTCTATTCCAGAAGGATAGGAAAACAAGCTCTTACTTATCCCGATGTGTCGGACGATGAATATGTGAAAATTCCGGAAAGAACTAAAATTATTGGAGCTTTCAAACTTACCGGAAAAACCAAAAATGGTTGGTCGATTGGTATTGTTGAATCCATTACAGGACGTGAACAAGCCGAAATTGACTATAATGGAGAAAGACGTTTTGAAACTATTGAACCGCTTACGAGTTATTTTATTGGCAGATTGCAGAAAGATATTAATAAAGGAAACACAGTTATTGGAGGAATATTCACTTCAACCAACAGAAATTTTGATGGAGAAGATTTTGATGTATTGTCGAAATCGGCAAACACAGCCGGTTTAGACTTTCGACAATATTGGAAAGACAAAAAATATTATTTCTCAACAAAGTTTGTTGTAAGTAAAATCGAAGGATCAGAAGATGCAATTCTCGAACAACAACTTTCCTCAATAAGATATTTGCAAAGGCCTGATGCAGACTACTTAAATGTAGATTCGAGCTTAACAAGCATGTCAGGCCATGGCGGAACTATCCTTATGGGGAAAAGTGCGAATTCAGGATTAAGATATACTTTTTGTCTGGCTTGGCGCTCGCCCAAATTGGAATTAAACGATGTGGGCTTTCTAAGGCAAAGCGATAAGATTTTCCATTATTTATGGATAGGCTATGAGTTCGAAAAACCATTTTCGATATTCCGAAAAATGAACATAAATGCAAATGAATGGGCAGGCTGGGATTTTGGAGGTACTAATCTTTATAAAGGAATGAGTCTCAACTTTAGGACTGTGTTTACAAACCTATGGTCGTTGGGTACAGGAATCAACTTCGAAGGACAGTCAATATCGAATGATATGTTGCGTGGAGGTCCATCAATTTTATTGCCCGGGAGTTGGGATACCTGGTTGAATTTAGAAACAAATGAAACTAAGCCATTAAGTGCAGAAATAGGATATTCTATAAATAGGGGAGAAGAAAACTACTATAAAAACAATTCGTTCTGGGCTGGTTTGAGTTATCGCCCAAGCAAATATATTTCCATTAATGTAAGTTCTTCATATCACGAAGAAAATTCGCTTCTTCAGTATGTAACAAATGAAGCATTTGAAGAAGAGGAGCAATACATTTTTGCAAATTTAGACCAAAAAGTTTTTAGAGTAACATCGAGAATTGACATAAATTTTACACCAAATTTTTCATTACAATACTATACCTCACCTTTTATAACAGGTGGTATTTACGATAATTTCAAAAACATAATCGACCCTAAAGCCTCTAAATTAAACGAAAGATATCTTATATATAATTCTCAAATATCGTATATGATTGATGATAATATCTACGGCATAGATGCAAACGGGAATGGAAATTCCGATTTTACTTTCGATAATCCGGATTTCAATTTTAGGCAGTTTCGATCAAATTTAGTACTGAGATGGGAATATTCGCCCGGTTCAGTTTTATTTATTGTGTGGTCGCAATCGAGAACAGGTAGCGAAACTAATGGCAAATTTGACTATAAAAACGATTTTAAGGAACTATTTGAGATTACTCCATACGATGTCCTTCTTGTAAAACTCTCGTATAGATTTCGGGCTGAGGAGTGGTTTTAGGAATTTGAATTAAAACAGAACATTTTAGAAAAGTAAAGAATACAGGTTTATCCCCCCTTAGTGTGAAGATTGTTAATTAGTCCCACTAACACGGATTGTAAACCTGTACCAGCGGCGTGTTTCAATCAGACCTGACAGGTTTCGAAAACCTGTCAAGTCTTTTCATATCATCCAAATATTATAACAAATACAATTCGAAAAAATAGAAATAAATAAATTGCATTTTGCCTTTTAAATTATTACCTTAGCTGAATAATTTATTATAAATCTTTTAGTCAATAATATTATGAAAACAAAAATTTACACTTTTCTAAGCATTTTTTTCATTACTACAAACCTCTTTGCCCAAGAACCAGTATTTGTATGGGCAGAAGCTTTTAATATTGAAATAAACTCTTTCGTAGTAGATGATGCAGGCAATAGCTATTATACAGGATACTTTGAAGATTCAGTGGATTTTGACCCGGGGTCTGGTGTGTATTATCTTTCTTCCAATGGACAAGATGATATTTTCATCTTAAAATTAGATGCCTCTGGAAATTTTGTTTGGGCTATAAGTATTGGTGGAAACTGGGGAGATGAAGGCATTGCTATTGTAACAGACTCTAATGGAAACATCTATATTGCAGGAGATTTTAATGAAACTCAGGATTTTGACCCGGGCCCCGGAGTTTATAACTTAGTGGCTGATTATTATCATGCTGAGTTTATTTTAAAACTTGATCCATACGGCAATTTTATTTGGGCAAAAATGATTGACTCATACTTGGGAGTATGGGGTAATAATGCAAGTATCAAATCCCTTAGAGTTGATGATAATTCAAATGTTTATCTTGCCGGAACATTTATGGGAATTGTCGATTTTGATCCGGGTCCTGCTGTATATAGTCTAACGGCTGATGCATGGACAAATATTTTTTTCTTAAAATTGAATGTATTAGGAGATTTTGTTTGGGCAAAAAAACTTGATGGAAGTGAATCGAGCAGGTGTAATTCACTTGCAGTTTCTAACAATAATAATTTTTATGCAGGTGGTTATTTCAATGATACTATCGATTTTGATCCTGGTCCCGGTGTGTATGATCTAATTTCGGAAGCTAATTCTGATATTTTTATTGCGAAATACGATACTTCATGCAATTTTGTTTGGGCAAAAAGAATCGGGGATGGTGATGGAGAAGGTGTGTTTTCTGTAGCTATTGATGATAGTGAAAATATATATTTTACAGGTGTTTTTGACGGAACTATTGATTTTGATCCCGGCCCGGGAATTAATAATCTTGTTTCTAATGGGACCGATGATATATTTATTTCTAAATTTAATTCTTCAGGCAATTTTATTTGGGCTAAATCTATGGGTAGTACATCATTAGACTTAGGTTATTCATTGGCTCTTGATTCAGCCTGTAATGTATATACTACAGGCTATTTTAATGGAACTGTCGATTTCGATCCGGGTTTGGGAGTATATAATCTTGTTTCAAATGGTACTTATGACATCTTCATTTCCAAACTTGATTCTTCGGGAAACTTTGTATGGGCAAGGAACATAGGTAGTAATATGACTGAAGTTGGCAATTCCATTGCACTTGATAAATCTGCAAATATTTATTCTACAGGAGGATTTTATGAAATTGTTGATTTTGACCCGGGTCCCGGCATTTATAATTTGGAAGTAGCCAATTCTTCTCATCCAAATTACGTTCTCAAACTAATCCAATCCTTTACAGCATTACGTACAAATACGAATGTTTCGTGTTTCGGCGATTCCGATGCAGCAATCGATATTTCTGTTTATAATGGTGTTTCGCCTTATTCTTATGTTTGGAGCAACGGCGAAACTACAGAGGATATTTCTAACCTCGTAGCAGGAACCTATTTTGTTAGTATTACTGACGCAAACAATGATTTGATTACTGATTCTGTGATTATTACACAACCAGACGAATTTGATTTGTCGTTCGTTGCTACAGATGCATCGGCTATAGGAGCATCAGACGGTGCTATTTATTTATTGGTGAACGGTGCAACATCGCCGTATTCGTATTTGTGGAATACCGGCGATACTATTCAGGATTTATCTAATTTGCCAATTGGTCAATATTCTGTAACTATAACGGATGCTAATTTGTGCTATACGATAGATACTATCAATATTTTTGAGCCTTATTATAAACGACTTCCTTTGCTCGAACATTTTACTTCAGGCTCAAGTGCATGTTA
The DNA here is from genome assembly GCA_018692315.1 of Bacteroidota bacterium. NCBI lineage: Bacteria > Pseudomonadati > Bacteroidota > Bacteroidota bacterium. Next base: position 15,148 of record JABHKC010000194.1, read on the forward strand.
CGATTGTTGTAATTTAGAGCAAAATTTTCAAAACATTATATCGCAAACAAACGGGCAATGTGCAGTTATCAGATATCCCGGAAATATTTTTCCCGATGGATATGAAACCACCGAATCTA
>JABHKC010000195.1 GCA_018692315.1 Bacteroidota bacterium
GGATGGATTTAGGCGTTTCCGGAAATACAATACCTTTGGCTTGGCATCTGCTGAATAGTTAATGTAGGTGGCTCTATTTGGAATACTTCACGAAGATTGCTAGCAATTGAATGGGCGGGAATGGGTATTTTCTGCGGTACAACCCATCGATAAGTAATCCGTATCAAATATAGTAAATCCCATATATAAATCATAAACTTCCAATTTTATTAATTGATCCGAATCGATATTGGCTGAGGAGTCGCTAGGAATTGTTTGTCTAATTTCATGGTCTTGCATCACCTTAATCCCTGCACTACTATTCGAATCAAATTGCCATTCCAATTGAAGATGTGTTTCCCTTCCCTGATAGTGTGATTTTTGTGCTTTATCATCATCGATAAAAGTTGTTTCAGGTTCATCTTTAAAATCGATATTAATCCAGCAGGAATCAAAAAGTAAGTAGTTAGACTGTAATCGATATAATACCGGAGTGGCGGAATAATAGTCATTTGCGGATTGTCTGTCATTTTCAACATTTTTCTCATTGTAGACAATATACTGATCTAATTTGCTAAACCTGACAAAATTGAGATTTTCTGCCTCTCCAAGAGAAATAGCATGACCCACACTTCCATATTTTTTATCATAAGTTGGGAATCCTATAACTGAGTAATAGATGTTCTTTCCGAATCGAAATTCTGCCTCTTTGTAGTCGTCTTCCGGTCGGAAAAAAGAATTTTGCTGCTGTTTGTATAAAAAAGAGATGTGATCTGACAAATCCATATGTAGTTTTATTTCAAGAAATATGTAAAACTCATCCATGGATATGCTACCCGTGCTGCTTTTCATACCATTTTTAGTGGTAAACCATTGTTTATCCCAATTGACTGGTGTCTGATAAGCCTTCCAGTCATAAAAATTTTCTTCGCCTAAGTAATAACGTTTAATCTCAAAATCACCGTTAAATTGCGCCTGTGTTGATGGTGCCATGATGAAATTTAAGATCAATAAGCAAAAAGCCTTGATTAAAAAGCTGATAGACTTCATGGTTTTAATTAGATTTATAGCGTAGCTTTGGGTTCAATACCCCGTCCGCTTGCGGCGGGGTGGTTCATTATTTTAAAATTAAGATAACCTTATTAGTTGATATATCATATCAATCATCTAATATAAAAACAATTCTAATGTTTTTTTATGAAAAAGAAAAAGAAAAGGGGTCAAGTCTACTTTTGACCTTTATTAAAAGCGGTGAATAGTTAATTGGATATCAAAGTAAAGTCAAAAAAGATTTGATTTTGCTGATGAGTGATCCCTTTTTCCCCTTTTTCAACAATGAATTCATGATAAATCCGAAAAACTTCAATTTTGACGTTTATAGTGATTTGTTATAAATATTTTTGCATATATGCTTATAAGAGCATTATATTTCTCAGGTTATTTTGGTTGAACATTCTTAGTTAGGTATTTTACAACCCAACCTATTTTACATTTATGATCAATGATTTTAAGCCAATCTTTCGAAGAATTCACTACTCTTAAAAATGTTCCACGATCTAATGTTGTCACTATTTGACTGCTTGTATTTTCTTTCTTGCGCACGTTAAGTGCTGTTGTAGCAACCTCAACAATTTTAAATTTTGAACTTTTGCTTTGAAAATTTGAACACCTATCTGTTGCATTAATGAAAGATTTAACTCTTTTCAGTTTGGTGGCTTGTTTCTTTTTTTGGATGTCTGCCATAATAATAGAACAATCAAATTTCCTTTTAACTTTAAGGGAAGTTTTAACTACTTCATTGCAAGCTTCCGCAAGATCATCATAAGTATCTACTGCTCCTTTACCCGATTTTTTAGCCCAATTGAAACAAGGAAGACTTTTCAATTTCAGCATTTTCTTAGGAACCCACCACCATTTCTCATATTTTTCTTTTGATAACCGATGCTCATCTAATTTTGAAAAAACTTGATTTCTAAACTCAGTTTCACATTCCCAAGGGATGGATTCTTCCGCAATTACAATGGAGGGGGACAATAAGAAAAAAACAATAAATAGAGTATATACAAAATTTTTATTCATCTGGAATTTTCCTTATTTTTCATTATTAACTGGAAAAAAGGGGTCAGAAAAGGGGTCAAGTCTACTTTTGACTCTTATACAAGCCAAAAGTAGACTTGACCCCTTTTTTCTGGTACTGGTTTAAATCCAAACTCATTGCCTATGCTATTCAATTAAAAACTCTTATAGAGATACATCTTTCTCCGTATATCTAAAACATTCAAATTTTCTCGGTAATAAAACAACTCATTAAATTATTAGTATTACTTGTGATATGGTACATTCACTGCCTTATTCGAAGGTTTTACATTTTTACAAATATGGACATAACTCCATTGGTAATAATCCAAATTTTTATTTAGTTGAATATTGCCTTCTGTTTCCCAGTGCACATATCACCAAAAACGGCGAAAAACAGAATAAGTAATAGTACATTCATGGTGAATGGAACTGCCTTCCACATGTTTACCTCTCCTTGCTTTCAACTTATCATCAAAAATAAACGCTTTGATTTATTCCTTGTTTAACTCGTTCTCAATAAAAATACGCTTGGCTGTTATTTGTCGCAACTTACGCCATATTAAGTCTTCTCTTTTTTGAAGTTATATACACCGATGATAAATGCAAACATCACCTGAAGTAGTTCATCGCCTTTTTGCTTGCGAAAGACGATTTTTGTCAATAATTTTGAAAACCTAATTGTCGAATTGCAGTTTCCAATTTGTTATCTGCTAAAACTCCTGGTTCACTCAAATGTTCTACTACGAGAACTGCATTTAAAAGCTTTCGTGTCGACTTCTTCATCTTTGCTCAGGGAGTTAGTGGTGTTGCTTAATACCTTCGAAAAATAAAGATCACACCATCGCTACCAGATTATTAATACTATTAATATCAAAATATTATACAAAACATACGGCGTAAATTTTTCCCCTAAAATGTGAGATTAAAACATTCCATTGAGTTAATGATACGTTTTAGATATCATGTTTTATCGAAAAACGTTTTGATAAAAAGACGGTCCTAATTAACGGTGTCCCAAAAAAAAAAATGCAACCAAGGTTGTTGTAATTTCTCTTATCTTTGGGATCTTTTTAGATAATGCAAGACATACAAATCAATGGCAGATCAAACAGCAGAAGAATTAAAACAGATTATTGAAAAATTAGAAGAAAAACTAGTAAAGGCCGAAGCGGAAAGGAAGCAATCGGCAAATGAATCTAACAAATTAAACATAGCTTTGAAGCAGACAAATCGAGATCTTGATCAACGCGTTAGAGAGCGAGCTCAAGCGTTGCAAGAAAGTGAAAACCGATTGAGATTGGCTCTGGAAGGGGCTAATGAAGGGCTGTGGGTGATTGACTTTATCGATGATGAAATGCGTTTCTCAACAAAATCTGCGGAAATGCTCGGATATTCCTTGGATGAAATGGGAAATACATCCAATATATGGGATCAGTCTACCCATCACGATGACTGGCCAATCGTTGAAAAGGCTCTGAATGACCATTTTGAGGGAAGAACCGATCACTATGAAGCAGAATATCGAGTTAAAACAAAATCGAATGAATGGAAATGGATTCTGGGTCATGGTCGAGTAACGAAAAAAGATAAGAAAGGAAAACCGCTGCAAGCAATCGGCACTCATGTTGATATTACAAACCTCAAGCATACGGAATTGGCATTGAGAAAAAGCGAGGAACAATTCCGGTCTTTGGTCGAAAAATTGCCTTTAGGTCTACTGATTTTAGACTCATCCAGAAACATCGAATACTTCAATCCAAAATTTCACGAAATTTTTGGCTATTCCAAGGAAGATCTCCCAGATATCAGCTCCTGGTTCAATAAAGCTTATCCGGATGATGATTATCGCAAAAACATTATCGACATTTGGGATACGTGGTGGCAAAACGGGACCACAGTCAAAGAATATGATCCCGAGATTTTTACGGTTAGATGTAAAAACGGTGAAGATAAAATTATCTACTTTAGGCATGTTGGCTTGCAGCAAAAAAAACATTTTGTTGTTTATGAGAATATCACCACACGTGTCAAGGCAGAAGAATCCCTGAAAAAAAGAGAAAAAGAGCTGGAGATAAAAACCGGCAATCTTGAAGAAGTAAATATTGCACTAAAGGTTTTACTTCAAAGAAGAGATGAAGACAAAACCGAAATGGAAGAAAAGATCCTATTCAATGTCAAAAAGCTCATTTTTCCCTATCTCGAAAAATTGGATACCAGCGGTTTAAATGATAGTCAAGCCTCCTATTTGAGTATCCTGAAAGCAAATCTTGAAAATGTAATCTCTCCTTTTTCAAAAAAGCTTTCGGCCGTTCATCTCGGCTTAACTCCGAGAGAAATTCAAGTGGCCAACCTAATTAAAGAAGACAAAACAACCAAAGAAATCGTAGAAATGTTGTATATTTCTGAAAGTTCTGTCGATTTTCACCGGCACAATATTCGAAAAAAAATGGGATTTCTCAATCAAAAGGTTAATCTTAAATCTCACTTAAAACTCATGTGACACGCTAACATCCGCTTACCGACACTGATCAAATTCGGAGATATCGTAGACTTCTCCCCCTCCCTTTTTTATATCAAAAAAAAATTACAGGCATCATTAACTACCACCATTCTACCTCAATCGAAGGACCGAATCTA
>JABHKC010000196.1 GCA_018692315.1 Bacteroidota bacterium
CAGAAAGTCGCAATACCCCGAAAGGTTCTGCTCGAAATGAGACAATCAAAAAGATAAAAAATGGAAAAAGAAAAAACAGTCGCAATACCCCGAAAGGTTCTGCTCGAAATGAGACTTACTGATTGGACAAAATTAAAAATTGGACAAAGAAGTCGCAATACCCCGAAAGGTTCTGCTCGAAATGAGACCATCTCAATTTCACCATTTTAACAACATCTCAAAAAACTCGTCTCATTAAGAACATACGAACCATAAAACTTTGCGAAAATATGAAAAATCTTCGCAAATGTCATTTTTCCAAATGTCTGTTTTGTGGCTTTTTTTATTAAAAATTAACTAACATTCAGTATAATAGCATTTTAAAGAATTGTGTTTTTTCGCAAACTGTTTTCGATTCTTCGTTTTAGGAGCATTTGCGAAAAACGATTTGCGAAAATTCTAAAATCAATTTGTAACATGCAGCAAATCAACTTGTTTCAAAACATACATTTTGCATATTTTGGCGGTTTTTCGCAAATCTTTTTTCATAAGCCAAAATATATGGCATTTGCGAATGGTTTTAAAAAAAAAAACGAAAAGTTTCTGAATTTTGTACCTTATATATATGGTAAATTTTAATTATCAATTATCAAAATGTCAAAGAACGTGTTTTTATAATATGTGTGGCAACAAATTGTTTGTGCGGTTTTGAGTTCAATCAAGATTTTCACTTCATAATTCACAACTAATTACTCAAAACTAATTACTCAAAACTCATTCTATACATTCCGCATCCCATAGAAGCCATTTTGCCTACTCCCACAAACTGCCCGAATAGTAAATGATTGCCAATGTTTTTATCTTCTGTCTTGAGCGAAATTGTGCCAATGCGCCCTATTAGTTTCTGCCATGTGTTGAGCTTATGGTTGTATCGACCAAATTTAAAATTATACAGATTGTGAGTGATGGGAATTTCCATTTTCTGAAAATCTGTATTTTCGGGCAGTTCTCCTCCGCAGTAGAAATGATTTAGCAGGCATACTCTTTCGTAGATTCGCGATAATATGAGTTTTGCCGGTGGATTTACGCTATAGTCATTTTTGTCTTTCAAATGCAAAGGAGTTACAAAATTGAGGTTAATATTTTTGCTATTTGGCAAATTGAAATTATCTAAACTCATTGCTTTTGGAACTTTTCCTACATATAATGCTTCGAAGTTTCCGCTGGCTTCGGTTTTATACATACATTCATTGATTTGAAATTTGGCTCGTCTTCTGCCAATGCCCATCTCAGCCGCAATAAAAAAAGCATCAACTATTTGGTTCAGGTATAATATAGCTTCACCAACAATAATGATTTCGAAAGAAAAAGTTTCCTGAGGGAAAATTACTGCTTTTTCCGACATTGCTTTTCTGAAAATTACCGGTCGGGGCATGTCAATGAATTTTGTTTTGTTTGCATAATCTGCTTGCGGAACAGGTGCAAATACTTTAATGTAGGTGCAATTTTCTTTTTCGAAACAATTAAAACACTCCTCAGTTTTTTGGCTGCAATGCTGCTTGTGTAATGCGCGACCAAATAATCCATGAAAAGTAGCACCCCAAAATGCAGGCATAGCCAATATTCCTTTTGCTTCACAAAGGAATTTCAAATGGTAAAGTTCAAAACTTTTTAGATGTGAAAGCTCTATTTTGTTGTTCATTTATCGGTTTTGTGGTTTGAAATAATTGTAGCTTTCTATTTTCGTTTGTTGTAGTTTTTGAGAATATAGGTTTTTTCAAGAGTTGTTTTATTTATTTTTTTAGCAAATTTAAAAGATTGTTTCCTATCTCGGCTGGCATTTGTGCAGCTGAAACGTTTTTGAAATATTTATCAATAGGAATGCGAAATCCAAAAAACATTAATTTAATTTCCTCATTTTTTGTCCTAATGGAATCTATAAGCATTCCAGAATCTTTTTCACTAAATCCGTCTAATTTTTCAAATATAATTGCCTGATATTCTGCAAATATTGAAAAATCAGCACACTCAAAATTACCATTGCTCTTAGTGAAGAAATCCTTGAAAGGGCGTGATTCTTTTTTCTCAAATCCATCGCCACTGATTGCTTCATAAACAACTGAGGAACTTCCAGAATCATTTATAATTAGAACTTTACTATTTTTCTTTATTTTAGAATCATCTGTATATTCCTTTAATATGTTTTCAACAATCTCAGGCTTTTCCTTAATAATTTTAGAAATTTCAGTCGATATTTTTGTATCCACTTTAGCGCGATACTCCTCTAACTTACTTTTTAGATATTCATTCGATGTTTTTTTAAGTTCTCGAAGCGTTCTAATTCCTAAAAAAGTTAGTAAAGCAGCAATTGCAGCAATGAATATGCTTAACATCTCAATTAAGTTTTTAACAAAACTATAATGTGCTTCTCGCTCGTGAGTTATTAAGACTCTTTCATTTTCAATTGCCTTATAGAATTTTTCATTCTGCTCCTTCAAAAATTCATATTCTTTTTTTATTCGTTTAAATTCCGAAGCAGGAATACTATCGGCAAAAGAAAAATTACCAATTTGCATGAAGCATAATAAAGTGATTATCAGTTTTTTCATTGTTGAAAATTTAAAAAGTTAATTTGGCAAAACCAAGTATATCGCCGTTCTGGTCTATTTTTCTGGTTTTTGGAAAAGGAATCTGGTCTGCGTATTTTTTTCGGCGTGCAAATTTCTTAAAACTATCATATTCGAAATCGGACATTATAGCTTCATCTTTTGCCCAGGCTCCTGTTATAAAATTCCAACCCGAACCGTAGCCTATGCGGATAATTGCTTCATTCTCCCTACATTTTTTTCCGACATCTATCAAGCTGTGCAATTTTTCAATATAATTGTCGAAAACATCTTCTTTTACATTTTCCTCAGACCAGAATTGGAGTTCTTTTTTAAGCAATTGTAAAGTATGATTTTTTATAGTAGAGAATAGATTTTCAAAAGTAAGAAAATCGGTGTCTGAAAGCCAAATTTTCTTTTCGTTGTGCTTTTCAATCAATTCGTTGTTGATTTTTAAATTAAAAAAAGTTTCAGAATCTTCCGAAATACATTCAACCAATTGATTATCGTGCTTGAACTTCCAACCGTTGCCTATGAGGTTTAGCGTTTTTGCATTTATGGCAATAGTTTCGTAATCGAAATAGGCATCGCCAACTTGTAGAAATCTAAAAACATCTTCGTTTGCAGAATTTCCAAAAAGTTTCTTTTCAATCTTGTCGGCAGAAAATTTATCTCTATTATCTCGCAAATTCTTTTTAGCCATTTTCTTATTGGCAAGTGCTTTGTTGGCAAGAACTGCTGTGCGAATTGCTCCTTTTATGGATGAACCCGGAATATAAGGTATTTGTTTACCATCTAGCATCTGCTCTTTAAGAGTGGAAGTTTGGCTGCCGTAAACTCTTATTATGCGTTTTTTTATATCGGCAGAGGTAATATCGTGTTTTCTTTGTTTCAAATATTCAAAAAAATCTTTTCTGTTTTCTATAATCTTAGCCCAGATATTAATATTTTCTTCTCCAATTATTTTTAGTATCTTTTCGTCATCAACCACGGCAATTATTTCTTCAAACTCGTTGTCTTCGTTCTTTTCTTCGAAAAAAAGAAAATCAATGTCTGCGGATAAATCATTGCCACTGCCTATATGAATAGGTGTGAGTGTTTCAATTTTTATTTTTGGCATTTTTATGTGATTTTAGTAGAAAAAATTACAATGCGTCAAAATATGATTTTATATCATTTTCTATTGTTTCTCCTTTGTAAAACTCTACAGTTCTTTCTAAAACATTTTCAATAACTATTTCAATTTGACCATATCCTCGCGAACCGTTTCCTCCGAGATAATCATCTTCTAAAAGTTTCATAGCCCGTTTCAAATTCATCAATTGGTCTGTTTTGCTGATATCATCAAATATATTTAAAACAAAATTTAGTTCAAACTCAGCACCTGCAGGGACTCTTTCGAACGTTCGTGGATTCGCTTTTGCTGTTAAGCGATCAATAACAACTTCAGTTTTGGTTTCGGTATATGGCAGGTCAGTATTTTTAAATAAATCTTCCTCAGAAAGAAGGTCTCCGTCTCTAACAATCACTCGAGAAGGATGTTGATCATAAACTTCTCCATGTTTATCTTTATGTTTAGTTGTTGGTGCATTTCCAAACAATTTTACAGCGGGTTTTTCAGGGTCTTGACCAGTTTCATAACGAACTTTATTTTTTTCTTTGATTTTATTATCCCATATAGTATTATCCGCCAAATCTAAACAAGATCTTAAGGCACCTTTTAATGAACTGCCGGGAATATATGGTTTATAATTTATGGGATTCCTTACTACAAAATTCTTAATACCTCCTGTATCCATCGATGTATTTGTACCTCCAATTAGTAAACCTGATAAAGTTTTAATTTTACCGTTTATTATTATTTTTGAAATTAGTTTTTTCATTTTCATGTTTTTTTATTTGCCTTGATTATAACCTGTAAAATAATTTACAATAGCCTCGAAGAGATTCATAAAATTCAAGAAATATATCTTCCCTTTTTCTATATCTTCAGTATTAATAAGCTCATATGATGAATAAAATATATCTTTTAACGGCATAAGTGTACTATCTTTTGCGGTGGCTTTCATAAATTTTGATTTGAGAAGTAAAAAAGCTGTTTTACCTTCAGCAAATCCCTTCATTTCAATACGTTTTAACTCACCAAAAATAATTCGTATTTGAGATGATGTCAATCCGCTATTTTTAAGGTATTTGCCCAAATCATCTGAAAATTTATCAGCATCTTTATTAAAGCCTTCACCGATAATCCATACTTCTGGTTTAAATCGTTCTTTCCACTTGTTGGAATCACTTTGTTTTTTTTTATTATTATTCATTTTATAATATTTTTGTTATTAAAATTTTTCAATTTACAGCTCAATAAAAAACCCCCTACCATTTCTTAAATATTTCTTTGAAGAGTTTTTTGGTGATATATCTTCAATTTTTCCGATAGATTCGGAGTTTGCGATGCTACCCTCTGTTAGCATTTTTATGCGTTTCAGCTCTTTTTTATCTGTTCCTGCATTTCTGCCGCCTCGTGATATAAAATTATAGTACTCGAAACTTCGGTACTCATCTTCGTTTGCGGGGACGAATAATGATAATAGCAAAAAACGACTTGCATCCTTGTCTTTCCGTTTTGGCAAAAAACTAAAGCCGGGGCTGTCGGAAATGCTTTCAACAAAACCGCAGCCAGTTGAACGCTGACCACCTATACCTATTTCGGGCAACAGATTGAGAAACAAACGAAAAAGCTTTTTGTTCGTTTCACTTGCTTTTGAAATATCATATAGAAAATAAAAATTAATGTCTATCGTGAAATCGCCTTTCGACATTATAAATTTATTGTCGGCAATCATCAGAGTGGATTGATTATAAAGATTATCTGTAATCTTTTTTGTTCGTACTCGCACTTTTGGATTTGTTTCTACAGTGTATAATTTTATTTGCTTATATTCTTCAAAATTACAAAGTTCTTCTTTTAGGCAAACAAATTTGCCATCAAGAATCGAACATTCAGACTCATTGATCCAATCTTTCGATGGAGTTCCTTTTTCAAGAATCCGTTTTGAGACAAATTTTATTTTTTTTATTTCTTTATAATTTTCTTTTTCCGAAACACCTGAATTGACAGGTTTTGGCAAGAAAAATATGTCATTTTGTACGTCCTCGCTTTTGTTATTTATCGAAAGCATATAAAAGACAGATGAAAAGTTTATTTCTTTTTCTGTTTCTGAAATAAAATCCTCAATAAATTGGTTGCCAGTTTGTTCATTAATATCGTTTCCTACCACCGAACTAATAATATTTATCATTGCCGAAAACAATGTGTCGGAGTGTATAAATTCTGATGTCGAATTTAGAGACATATTTTCATCTAAGCCAACTTTTCCCAAATGGAATTGGCTATTTGGTTTTAGTTTTAATATTGCTGTTTCCATTATTCAATTGTTTCTTTTAACAAATCCTGATTTATCAATTCTCCCGTTTTATCAAACTCAAACTCATTTATCAGATGCTTATGAACCTGAACATTTTGAAATTCTATTTGCCCATATCCTCGCGAACCGTTTCCGCCAATGTAGTCGTCTTGGAGGAATTTTAGTGCCGCTTTAATATGTTTTATTGCCGGATTTATATCTTCTTCAAAAATTTTATATTTCATCTGAAAAGGAAATATTACTTCCGAAAATGTTCTAATATTATTTCGTGGCATACTTTTTTTTGAATTTCTATCTGTTGCATTTTCGGTTTTCATTTCTGTAAATGAATAATCTGTCTTTGCAAGCATAAAGCTTTTGCCATTATATCTTTTAACTCCATTTTCTAATATTGCATTTGCAAAAGCATCTTTAACATGCAATTTCGCTCCAATAATATTACCGTTTTTAAATTCTTCGGGGCTACCAAAAATTTCAGATATATATTTATACGAATTAAAATCTGACTCTTCATCAACTGAACCCTCAATTTTTGCAAGCATATCTCTCATTTTGCCCTTTAGCGAATTTCCAGAAATATACGGAACTCCATTCGAAGTTTTTATAATATCGTTTTCAAACACATTAGTTTCTAAGGCGGCAGTGCTGCCACCTATGGAAATACCAGAAACTGCTTTGATATTTCCTGAAATTTTAATTATTCCTTTTAGCATCATTGTTTTTTCTAATTTGTTCGTAATTTAAACTCTGCAATTCTCGCCGCAACCGGATATTTCATAGGATTCATTTTGATTTGTCCTTCAAAAGCATTAATCAAAGCGTCTTTATAATCGGTAAAAATATATTTTTCATAAAATCCTTCAGCTTCATTTCCTGCTCCTCTTAAATAATATCTTAATCTATCTACTCTCGGAAATTTCAAACTCCCTTTTTTCGCATCAATATATAACTTTTCATATCCTGCCGAACTTTGCCTGATTCGTTCTAAAACTGACTTAGAAGCTTTTTCTTCTCTAATTAAAACTGCAAATTTTTCTGCAACTTCTATTATCTCATTATAATCTTCCCAAGTAAAAACTTCATCGAAAATTGTAATTGCATTTTTTACTGTTTCACCTTTCTTTTTTCTCTTTTTAGCTTTTCCTATTGCCTCTTCCACTAGCTCTGCAAATTGAACTACCGGATAATGCTCATCAACAATAACAATTCCTGCCGATAATGTTGGAAATACTTCCTGTTCTTTGCTATCACTTTTTTTATCTTTATGAATAATTTTTTGGTTGTTGTTTACAATATTGTTACGTCCTCTTACAAAGCTTTCAAAATCTGAATTGATTGTTTTGGTAAAACTCAAAATTGCATCCCATGCACCTATGAAAAAGCAATCATCGCCACCGGTAAAAACAGGGTAAATGTTATATTTATAAGGTATTTTGGTTTCTTCTATGTTATCCGAGGGTTTAAAAGACTGAAAATCATTTTCCCAAATTTCATAGATATGCTTATCGAAAAAATCGCCAAGTTTCCCTGATATTTCCTTTCCGTCTTTTTCGTTATTTATATCTCGAAACAATTTGCTCAAATCATCGACATCCATTTTAAGAATGCCAAGTTTTGCCGTTCCGGTGCGTTCTTTTGCAAATTCTGAAATGAAGGTGAAGTCTATAATATTACCATCCTTTGGTTCAATATAGTTACTATCTTTTTCTTTTTCAATATTAACAACTTTTTCGATTAGTTCAGAATTATTCTTTCGAATTGCTTTGTCCCATAATGGTAGCTTATTTGCAATTGTTTTAAAACTTTCTTCAAATTTTATGTTTTTTAGTTCACAAAAAAGTTTTGTTTTCAAATATCCCTTTTTTACCATACTTTCGGTAACAGTTGCCCAGCGTTTATTAACTATTCCATCATAAATATAGGAAGTTGCATCATACCATCGTTGATTATCTTTATCGTTTTCCTTATTTTTAAAAGAATAGGGCTGGAATAATTTTAAGTTAAATTCGCTTTCAAACTTCCTATTTTTGCTAATATTCGATTCTTTGTTAATGTTTGCCCATGTTTCGCCAAAATCACCTTTGTCTTTTTTTAGCGATAAAGCAATATATAATTCATCGTATATAAGTTCTTCGCAAATATCTCTTTGCCATTTGTTTACTTCTTGCACAACTTCTTCATCATTTTTATTAGTATAAATATTCAAATAAAAATTTCCTCCACCGTTGTATAAAACTTCACATGAGAAATCATCAAGGTCCGTAATATCAGATTCAATAAATTTCAAAGCCAAATCTCCAACAATTTGAACATAAAATGACCTTGATTTAAGAGATTTTGCCGCTTTTTTCGATGATACGTTAAAAATAAAATCCTGAATTCCGGATAAGTCGCCTTTTAGGAGATATTTATTTTCCATATAATTGAATTTTTAATTTTTTATACAATTTTGAAATCATACAATTTAAACATTTTTCTTCTTTGAAATATTTTTCCGACTATTAAAAAATCTTTATGGTAAAAGCCAAAATTTAATATTTCATACCATTCCGTAAACTTACTATTTTATTTAAACAATAAGAAAAAGATTTTGGAAAAAGCGCTATTAATATTTTTTTTATGATTTTTTCAAGAAACATTTTGTTGAAATTAGACCAAATGGTCTATATTTGCAGAGTTTTAAATTTAATATGAATTTTTAATTATTGTTTTTGAGTATTATTATGCAACAGATTAAATAGATTGTAAGTCTATTGCACATTATTTAATGAATTAATGTAAACTATGAGAAAAAACATTATTAGTTATTTGATACTTAGTCTATTAAGTATCGGAGCGGTATTGGCAAAATCCGATAAAATTGTCAATCTAAAATCATCTAAAACCGAGATTAAATTAGTCTCGAATAAACAAACTTCCCTTTTGATAGAAAATACGATTGCTGCTTTTATGCTTTCAGAAAAGATTACAAAAGAAGGGCAATTTGTCAGTATCAATATTCCAAAATATACCATACCTACTGCACGTATAGGTTTTCCTGAATTACCTGTTCTGAACGAACTTATTGAAATACCACACGATGCTGAGGTAATAGTTAAAGTTGTAAGTTTCGATGAGGAAATTGTAGATATCAATAATCATAATTTTAACGATAGAATAGTTCCGGTTCAAGCTTCACTCTCGAAAAGTGAGGATGCTGAATTTGCAGTTTTTCAATACAATAAAGCATTTTATTTAAAAAATGAATACTCAAATGCCGATATAGCAACAGTTGAAGTTTTAGGAAAAATGCGTTCTGTTAGATTCGGGAGATTAACAATTTCGCCATTTTCATACAATCCTGTTACTAATATTCTGAAAATCAGAAATAATATTAAAATTGAAATAGAATTTGTAAATGCAGATTTTGAAAAAACCGATATGTATAAGAACAAGCATTATTCGCCGGTTTTCGATGGAATGTTCAAAAAGTTTTTGAATTATAATTCAAACAAAGGAAAAGATATAATCACCACATATCCAATCAAATATGTAATAGTTTCGGATCCAATGTTCGAATCTGTACTACAAGCTTTCATTGATTGGAAAACAAAAAAAGGATTTACTGTTATAGAAGCATACACCGATAATCCTTTAGTTGGGAGCACAACAAGTTCTATAAAATCTTATTTAGAAGGTTTATACAATAATGCCACAGTGAACGATCCTGCACCTACCTATTTATTGATTGTTGGGGATGTGGCTCAGGTACCAACTTTTACCGGAACTTCATCGAGCCATGTTACCGATTTGTACTATTGCGAATATGACGGAAGTGGCGATTTCTATCCTGAAATATATTACGGTAGGTTCTCTGCTACGAATAACGAGCAATTAATACCTCAAATAGACAAAACTCTTGAGTATGAGCAATATCAAATGCCAGACCCTTCATATCTTAACGAAGTAGTAATGATTGCAGGAGTTGATGCAGGAATGGCACCAACATACGGAAATGGTCAGATTAACTACGGAACTGACAATTATTTTAATTTAGCTCATGGGCTAACTTCTCATACTTATTTATACCCTGCCTCGGCAAGTAGTGCTTCACAAATAATTCAAGATGTAAGTAACGGAGTTGGGTATGCAAATTACACAGCTCATTGTGGGCCAAGCGGTTGGTCTGATCCAAGTTTCTCGACAAGTGATGTTCCCGGTTTACAAAACGAACATGAATACCCTTTAATGGTAGGAAATTGTTGCTCCTCAGTAGAATTCCAACAAAACGAATGCTTTGGTGAAGCTGTTTTACGAGCTGCCAACAAAGGTGCTGTTGGATATATTGGAGGTTCAAATTCTACATACTGGAACGAAGATTTTTGGTGGGGAGTTGGTTCCGGCTCAATTTCGGCAAACCCAACATACGCACAAACCGGACTGGGTGCCTATGATAGAACTTTCCATGATAATGGTGAAGCAGAAATAGATTGGTATGTTACTCAAGGGCAAATGATTAGTGCAGGAAATCTTGCAGTTACTGCTGCCGGAGGTTCTGAGCATTACTATTGGGAAATTTATCATTTAATGGGAGATCCTTCAGTTATGATATATTTTTCTGTGCCGCCTGCTCTTAGTGTAAGTTGTATGCCTGCTGTTCCGATGGGAGCTAGCACCTTAACTGTTACTACTGAGCCTAATGCCTATATCGCAATTTCTAATAATGGCGTTTTATTAGATGCAAAATATGCTGATGCGACCGGTATTGTGAATTTACAATTCAGCCCTCTTAATTATATAGGTTCGGCCTTAATTGTTGGAACAAAACAAAATAGAGCACCTTATATTGATTCGATCTCAGTGATTTCGGTAAATGCACCATTTGTTGTCTATACTTCGGCAGTTATTGACGATTCTCAAGAAAACAATAATAGTCAAGCCGACTTTGGTGAAACTGTTCTATTGGATGTAACCCTTAGCAATCTAGGAACAATTGATGGGCAAAATGTATCGGCAACCTTAAACACTACCGACCCAAATGTTACAATAATTAATTCAACTTCAATTTGGGGAACAATAGCTGGTTCGGCAAATGTTTTGATAAATGGAGCATTTGAAATTCAAGTAAACGGGATTATTGAAGATATGCACAATGTTGCTTTTACAATTGATATTGTAGATGATAACTCAAACACCTGGACATCGTTTATGAACATAAATCTTCATGCACCAAAATTAGTTGTGAACAATTTTATAATAAACGACTCTCAAGGAAATAATAACGGAAGATTAGACCCAGGAGAACAAGTAATCATTTCGTTGAATTCGGAAAATACCGGAAGCATAATTTCAGATAATGCAACTGCTGAACTTTCATCATTAAGCTCCGATATCACTATCGCAAATCCTGTCGAGAATATCGGACCCATTGATTTGAACCAAACTATCACTGATTTTACTCTAAATGTTAGTTCAGCAGCATTAATAGGTTCAAGTGTCAATTTTACTTATGACCTTACTGCCGGAGACTATACTGCAACCTTAGATTTTTCATTACCTCTTGGCTTAATAGTTGAAGATTGGGAAAATAACAATTTCACAACCTTCCAATGGAACAATAATGCAGCTTACCCTTGGACTATTGATACAAATGAAGCATTTGAAGGAAATTCATCATCACAATCGGGGGATATTTCTAACAATCAAAATTCATTATTGGAATTAGAAATTGATGTTGTTGCTGATGATTCGATTTCTTTTTATAAAAAAGTTTCGAGCGAACCTGGTTCATCATGGTATGGAACTTATCAGTATTACGACTATTTAGAATTTTTAATTGATGGCGTTTCTATGGGAAAATGGGATGGTGAAACACCCTGGTCAAGAGAAGCATTTTCAATAACTGCAGGCCAGCATACTTTACAATGGATTTATGAAAAGGACGGTTATTATAGTGAAGGTGCTGATAAAGCATGGATAGATTTTGTAGTTCTACCACTTTTTGCAGGTATAAATTTTGCACCTATATTTGTCAGTTATCCTGAACTAAGCGCACCTATAGATAATTTATACTCATATGATATAATTACTCATGACTCAAATAATGACGACACATTAAGCTTGGATTGCACAACTTTGCCATCATGGCTTTCATTTACCGACAATGGCGATGGAACAGGAAATCTTTCAGGAACTCCGGTAAGTGCTGATCTTGGAAACAATCCTGTTCAAATTTCCTTGACAGATAATATTTCAAATTCTGTTTATCAAGATTTTGTTATTGATGTTGTAGATCTTAGTTCAATTGAAACAACAAATAATTCAGGACAAAATATTGAGGCATATCCAAATCCTTTCAATTCAAACACTTATGTTAGCTATTCACTTCAGAAAGAAGCAACTGTTTCAATTAAGCTGTGTAATTCTATTGGGCAAGAGATTTCTACTTTACTTTCAGAATCTCAAAAAACTATAGGTGAGCACAAATTATTCATCAATGGCGAACAATTAAATGCAGGTATATATTTCTGCAAAATTTCCATTGATAGTGAAAGTTCATATACTAAGATAGTGAAAGTAAACTAAATAAATTTAACTAACCTATTAAATATACAAAATGAGAAATTATTTATTAATCTTAATATTATTAATATCAGTTGGTTTTTCAAAAGCAACTAACTGGATTGATATAAATGACAATGGACTTATTGAAAATGAAGTAAGTATTGTTTCGCAAGATGAAACAACTACTGTTATTAATTACAAAATAAATTCGTATTCTTTGAACAAAGTAAGAACAACTGAGGGAGATGCCTTTGTTGTAAATTCGCCAAATTGCACGAAATTATTAGAGCACGGAGCACCCGATTTGCCAAAACTTACAAACTCGCTAATCATACCTGACAATGCAAAAATGCAAATCGAGATTCTTACTTCAAGTTTTATTGAAGTCAATGATATAAATATTGCACCATCGAAAGGTAATCTTCTTAGAACGGTAGATCCCTCACAAGTTCCTTATTATTATGGAGCTGAATATCTTCAGGATAGTTTTTTTCCTCAAGATTTAGCACAACTTCGTAAGCCATACATTTTGCGAGATTATAGAGGACAAACGGTTGTTTTTAATCCTTTCCAATATAATCCTATTACAAAAACCCTTCGCATTTATACAGATGTAACACTAAAAGTGGAAACTACATCTCAAAAAGCAGAAAATACTTTGGACAGAAGCACAGCACCCAAAAAACTGAGTAAAGAGTTTCAAAATATTTATCAAAAGCATTTTTTGAATTTCGACAAATCAAAATATACAAGCACTGCCGAAGAAGGAAGTATTATTGTAATTTGTCACTCCGACTTCATTGAACCTATTCAACCTTATGTAGATTGGAAAATTCAAAAAGGAATTGAAACAGACCTTGTTGAACTAAGCACTATCGGTTCGTCTGCAACAGCTATAAAAACCTACATCGAAAATCAATATTCTACAAAAAATGTTGTTTATATTTTGTTAGTTGGCGATGCCGGCTATGTTCCTACAATTTCTGCCTCAGCGGGCGACTCAGATAATTCATATGGTTTTATGACTGGGAACGATCATTATCCTGAATTGTTTGTTGGACGTTTTTCTGCTGAAACTGTAGATCATGTTCAAACAATGGTTGAAAGAGTAATTGATTATGAATTGTATGCCGATGCCACAGCTACTCATCATGAGACAAGCATAGGAATTGCCTCAAGTCAAGGTCCTGGAGATGATAATGAAATGGACTACGAACATATTAGAAATATGCATACCGATTTATTGGCATATACCTATACGGCTGTAACAGAAAATTTTGATGGAAGCCAAGGAGGATTGGATGCTTCAGGTAACCCAAGTGCTTCAATGGTTGCCACGGATATTAATGCTGGATGTGGCAATATTCTATACACAGGTCATGGCAGTAATACTGCTTTTAGTTCATCAGGATTTTCGAATACAAATGTTAATAATCTGACAAATACCGGAAAACTTCCATTTATATGGTCGGTGGCTTGCGTTAACGGAAATTTTGTTTCAACAACTTGTTTTGGTGAAGCATGGACAAGGGCAACACATAATAACCAACCTTCCGGTGCTATTGCGGCCCTTATGGCAACAATCAATCAAAGCTGGGATCCGCCTATGTGCGGACAGGACGAAATGGTTGATATTCTTGTTGAAAGCTACACAAATAATATTAAACGAACTTTTGGTGGAATTTCTTTAAACGGATGTATGCAAATGGTTGATGAATATGGAAGTGGCGGAGAATCAATGTTAGATACCTGGAATCTATTTGGCGACCCGGCAATTATGGTTAGAACAGCTACTCCAAGCTCAATGACAATTTCGCATGCACCAACAGTTTTTCTTGGCTTTAGCCAATTTCAGGTGAACTGCGACGAAGACGATGCACTAGTTTCAATGACAATGAATAATGAAATTCTCGGAACAGGAATTGCCTCTGGTGGGATTGCATACTTAAACTTCCCTCCACTTTCTAATATTGGAGTAATTACAATTACTATTACTGCATACAATAAAATTACTTATGTTAGCACTATTGATATTGTTCCAAACAACGGACCTTATGTAATGATGAGTTCATTTAATGTAAATGACCCTTCTCCGGCAAATAATAATGGTTTGGCTGACTATGCAGAAGATATTAGTTTGAACATCTCTCTAAGTAATATTGGTATTGAGTTAGCAAATAATGTTACAGGAATCCTTTCATGTTCAGATAATAATATTACAATTACAAACAATTCGTATAACTTTGGAAACATCGACTCAAATACTGTCCTTTCGTTTTCAGATATTTTTGGAATTACAATTGTCAATAATGTAGCAGACCAACATGTAGCAAATTTTAGCTTAGATTTAACTGATGATTTATCAAACACATGGTCTTCAACTTTTAATATGACAATAAATGCACCTGAACTATCTTTGGAATTTCTAAGTTTGGACGATAGTAATGGTAATTCAAATACCAGACTTGATGCAGGAGAAACTGTAGATATTATTGTTGACAACATTAATTTAGGACTTGCAAACAGTGGAGTTGCAACTTGTAGCATTTCTTCTATCAATCCATACGTAACAATAAATAATGCTTCGGTACTTTTAAATGAAATTAATTCTGGAGCAAATATTAACGCAATTTTTGGGATTACAGTTGATTCTCTAACTCCATTAGGAACTCCGGTTACTTTTAATTTAGATTTGGTTGCCGGAGAATATTCAACACAATTAGCAATAAATCTGCAGGTTGGTTTAATTGTTGAAGACTGGGAAACTAATGATTTTACATCATTTTCATGGGAAGACTTGGGTTATACCCCTTGGATTATTGAGCAAGTAAACACCTATGAAGGTAGTTTTGCAGCTCGCTCCGGAGCAATTTCAGATAATGGAACAAGCGTACTTTCTATAGAATTAAATGTTCTTAATGATGATTCAATCTCTTTCTATAAAAAAGTATCCTGCGAGCCTGGGCAAACTTGGTATGGAAACTATTACTATTCTGACTATTTAGAATTCTTTATTGATAATGTTTCTCAAGGAAAATGGGATGGCGAAATTGATTGGTCGAGAGAAGCTTATGCAGTTACCAGTGGAATTCATTCATTTTCATGGGCATATAAAAAAGACCAAGGAGCAACTTCAGGAGAAGATGCAACATTTATAGATTATGTGATTCTACCTGCTCAATTCGTAAATTATGATCCATTTTTCTCTTCAACACCAGATGAAGTAAGTGTTATTAACGAGAATTATTTATATGAAATAACAACTGCTGACCTAAATCAAAATCAGACATTTACAATTGAAGTATTACAAAAACCAAGCTGGTTATCATTTTTCGACCATGCAGATGGCACAGCAACAATGAATGGAATTACACCTTCCGATACCGGAACACATGTTATTTCACTTAAAGTAACTGATAATGAAGGAGCTTCGGGAATTCAAAACTATAATTTGGTAGTTTATGAAGATCTTAGTGGAATTAACGGTTTAGCTCAATCAGTAAATTTTGTAAGTGTATATCCAAATCCTGTTTGTGAAAAAGCATTAGTTGAATTTGAGCTTACTCAAACCTCAAATGTTAAATTAGAAGTTATAAATTTGATTGGAGAAAAAATAGTTTCATTTGATGAAAATAAATATGAAGCAGGTTCGCATTCAATTGAAATCGATTGCGAAAATTTAGCTTCCGGCGTATATTTCTGCCGATTATTAAAGAATAATAGTATATTTACAAAGAAATTTAATGTAACAAAATAGTTTTGTTTTTCATAGTTCCTAAGCTTGTTTAACAGGCTTTAAAGCATGGTCGTATTGGCCATGCTTTTTTTATTGCTATTTATAAACGAATTTGATTCTGAAATGGTTTTTAAAATCTACTTTTTCCCAACAGTCAATTCCTGAAATATTTTCTCAAGATTCTTCTCTTGTTTTTGCATCGAAAGAACAACAAGATTATTACCTACAGCAAAATTAAAAACCTTTGGGCGAATATCTGTATTTGATTTACTTTGAATAAACCAGTTTTTTTTATCCTTCGACATTTCTGCTCGAATAACACCATCAATTTTTCTGAGTTTATTCGCTTCTGTTTCGGCATTAAACTCTACAACAATTGTTTGGGTTTTATCATCAATGCTTTTCTTGAAATTTTCTGAATTATCGTCTGCAACAATTTTGCCTCTGTTAATAATTATTACTCTATCGCAAATTGCTTCCACTTCCTGCATGATATGTGTAGAAAGCATAACAGTCTTTTCTTTTCCAACTGATGCAATCAAATTTCTAATTTCAATTATTTGATTAGGATCTAAGCCTGAAGTTGGTTCATCAAGAATCAATACATTAGGATCATGAATCAAAACTTGCGCTAATCCAAGTCGTTGACGGTATCCTTTCGAGAGAGTTCCAATTTTTTTGTTTTGCTCAATTGTCAAACCAGTTTTTTCGACAATCTCATCAATTTTACTCTTCAATTTAGCTTTCATTTTAAATATCCCTGAAATAAATTCAAGATATTCTCTCACGTACATGTCCAAATATAGCGGATTATTTTCCGGCAGATACCCAATTTGTTGTTGGGCAGAAATTGTGTTCTCAAGAATATTTAATCCATTGACATAAACTTCACCGGAAGTTTGAGGAATAAAACCTGTAATTATCCGCATCATGGTTGATTTTCCAGCTCCATTCGGTCCTAAAAATCCAACTATTTCACCGCTATTTATTTTAAATGAAACATTATCTAATGCTTTTTGCTTATCAAAAATTTTCGTTGTATTTATTACTTCAATAGACATTTCTATTTAACTCATTAAATTATAAAACTTTCATAACTAACTGTCAAAAGTAGGCATTTTTAAAAAATGACAATAATTGGCACTTGCATTTTTAGTATATATCCTATCAAAACCAAAATTATTATTCATAAAATAAAAAAAGCGACTCAATAACTGAATCGCTTTTTTTATTATACAAATCTTATATTTATTTTACAATACCTTTGAAAGTATCGTCTTCGAAATATTTAAAAAACTCAAGATCGGTTTTTGCTTGACCGGAAAGTGTTGGGTCTTGACTAATTGCTGAACGTAAACTATTCATTGCTAAATCTTTATTATCTTGTCTTGCACCAATTATTGCTTTAAGATAGAATGTCATTGCATCTTTGTTTTTAATTTTTTCGATAGTTGATAAAGCTCCGCTATAATCTTTCGATAAAATTTTTGCAAGAACTACATTAAAAGATGCTTCTTTCCCAAACTTGCTGATAGCTGAAGAATAATCTCCTTTTTTAATATTTACTATTCCAAGATTATGATTAACTTCTTGTCCTGCACCCATACCTGCTTTAAAGTAAGTTTCAGCTTCATCAAAATTACCCATCAACAATTCAATAACTCCAAGATTGTTTAATACAGTTGAGTTTTCATTAGCTCTTTTTGCATTTTCAAAGGCTTTTTTTGCACCTTCAATATTATTTTGTTCAACATAAATAACTCCAATATTGTTCATTGCTCTCCAATCTTTTGGAAAAGAACTTGCTGTAGATTCATAAATGGCAAGTTTCGTTTTGTTGTCATCTGCCAAATTTGCAGCAAATAGTAATTCTTCATTAGTTAAAGTATCAGGAACTCTTGTTGCTTTATCAATTAATTCTTCGTTTGTTAGTCCAATTACATCAATATTTACTGTAAGTTTAGATCTACGAAGTTTAGGTAAAATCTCATCAGCAAGTTCTGTATAAACTTTCGCCATGTTTTTGATTTCTTTTTCGCGAACAATAGGATCGGAATACATTTGAAGAACACGAAGAACTAATTGTTTGTCTTGAATATCTGATGCTTGCATTAATTTTTCAAATCCTTTCCAGTCTTCGGCAGTAGTTTTAGATGTATAAAATTTGTCATCTTTATAACCTTCGACTTTACTTCTTCTAAGTTCTTTTTTCAAAAATTTGATTGCAGATTTATCTCTTCTTTGCGACAATTTTTCGTTTAGATCAAGTTCGCCATCAGGAGAAGCATATGAAGAAAGTTCAACGCCAGTAAACTTAAAGTTTTCTTTAGTATTCGATTCTTTTATGTAAGTTTTTAGAAGTTTTACGTCCTCAGCTCTCAATTCTGAATTCCGTAAACCTGACTGTTGTATTAAATAATGAATGTCAGCTTGTTGCGATTCGGGGATGATTCTTTTGAATTTGTCCTCTCCAACAATTGGTTGAGCATCAGCTTTAAGAAGTTTTGGAGTTGCAATTATTCCGTCTGCAATTTTTATTGCCGGCAATTCAATTGATTTTGATTTTACAGATGCCGAGATTCTTAACTCTAATTCAGATTTTTTCATTTCATCAGAATAAGGAAAATTATCTTTTATTGTAAATCCACCACCTTCTTCAAAATTTATTACAACATTATTAGCTTCAACATTTTCGCCTTGCAAAGTAATGGATTTTAAGTTTTTCTCCTTAGTTCCATATTTTAATACAGGTTGAACAGTAATTGTAGCTTTTTTGCTAAAATATTTTGCAGGAAAATTTCCTTTTATCTCTAATGCAACATCGTCGGCGTGCATTTCGAGTATCTCAGGGCTTGCACTATATTTCAATTCGGAAGAGCGTTTTTGCATTTTGCTCAATCCTGAACAGCCACTAAGAAGTACAATAGCTAAAAACCAAACGACAAACTTAATTCTACTTGCTTTTTTCATAATAATTACAATATATTAATAAAAATCTAAAACTCAATAATTTTGCAAAAATAATAATGTTTTATTTAAAAATACAATATTTCTTTAATTATTTAAACTTTGAAGGTTTAAGTTGTTAAGCACGAAATCATGATACAAATTTAAACATATTTTTATTGCTGAATCAAAAATAATTCCTACTCAAATCTACATTGCCTCCAGAGATAATTATTCCCACTTTTTTGTTTTTCACTTGTATTTTCTTTTCTAAAAGTGCAGCCAATGGCACAGCCGATGAGGGTTCAATAATTATTTTCATTCGTTCCCAAACAAGCCTCATTGCTTCAACAATCGATTTTTCATCGACAGTAACAATATCATCTACATTTTTCTTTATGATAGAAAAAGTAAGTTCACTTTGCGAAGTTAACAATCCATCGGCTATAGTTTGAGGATTTACTGAAGGAACTAAAATCCCTGATTTGAAAGATTTGAACGCATCATCTGCCATTTTTGGTTCTGTCCCAATTACTTCGATATTTTTTTTTATACCCTTTGCAGCAATTGCAGTTCCGCTCATTAGACCGCCACCACCAATGGGTGCTATCAAAATATCCAAATCGGGTTTTTCTTCCAAAAATTCGACAGTAGCTGTTCCTTGTCCTGCAATAATTTTTTCATTGTCGAAAGGGTGAATAAATCTTGCTCCTGTTTCATTAACAACTTCTTGTAGTGTGGTTTCACGAGCCAACAAAGTAGGTTCGCAATAAGTAATTTTGGCTCCATAGGAAAATACTGCTCTCTTTTTCGTTTCAGGCGATGTTTCGGGCATCACCACATGAGCTGATATTCCTCTGATTTTTGCTGCCAAAGCCAATGCTGCCGCATGATTGCCAGACGAATGGGTAGCAACTCCATTTTTTGCATCTTCATTTTTTAAAGAAAAAACTGCATTGCATGCCCCGCGATATTTGAATGCTCCAACTTTTTGAAAGTTTTCACATTTGAAAAAAATTGCAGAACCAAAAATGTCATTTAGATTATTTGAACTGAACACAGGAGTTCGATGCACGTACTTATCTATTCTTTTTCGGGCTTCAAAAATGTCATTTAAACTTAGGATAGAAGTTGTCATAATTTTCAAATCAATATTTACATGCAAATAAACAAATAATGTATTTCTCTATAAGACTTTTGTTTGTATGAGATTGAAAAATAAGATATAAAATTATTCATCAGTGAAAGAAAAAAGTGAACCCGGAGGAACTCGAATCCCCAACCTCCTGGGCCGTAACCAAGTGCTCTATCCAATTAAGCTACGGGTCCTAAAATTTTCGCTGCAAAGATAATTTTTTTTAAGAAAAATATAGAAATAAAAATAAACTCGAAAAGTTCCTGAAAACTTTTCTACATAGTGTTTCTAAGAAAACTGGCAATTTTTATAAAATAATTTATTTTTGATGATATTTCTATTTTCTTTCATGCAGTAAATGCTTTTGTATTAGACAAATGAAAAAAATAGAAATATCGCAAAAAGAGATGTTTTTAATTTTGAACTGTTTTCTTAGAGG
>JABHKC010000197.1 GCA_018692315.1 Bacteroidota bacterium
ATAGCTATGCCATGGCAGATGGTATCTTTAATTATCTGTTTGATAATAAATATGGGCTAATTTATAAAACTAAACCCAAAATCCCTGATAGCCAGCTATCTATAATTTGGGAGGAAAATTGAGGAAACTTCAGTAAAATATACTTTGTAAATCATTTAAACTATTTTACTATAATGAAAAAAATCAAAAAATATTTTGATAATGAACATATGTTCATTATCTTTGCGAAAAAAATTATGAAAAAAGTTGTTATACCACTAAAAGATAAAATATTAAGTCCACATTTTGGAGTATGTGATTCATTTGCTTTTTACAAAATTTCTGAAAATAGAATTGAAGATTTTTATGAAGAAAATAGTCCGAAACATGAGCCGGACAAAATACCTTATTGGATTGTTTCACAAGATGTTACAGATGTGATAGTTTCTGGAATAGGTCAAAAAGCTATTGATATTTTGAACAAAGAAAATATAAATATTTTTGCAGGGATAAATTATTATGAACCAGAAATTATTATTCAAAAATTTATTGATAATGATTTAAAAACTTCAATGAATCCTTGCGATCATTAAATTTTCGAAACATTATTCTAGCGTAGAATTAATAAGAACAATAAATAATGCCACGACCGAAAAAATATAGAACTATTGGACTACCGCCGCAAATTATTGGCTTCAAGCCTTTTGGCTCTGTAACAAAATCCTTTGATGTTATTTTTATACTATTTGAAGAATACGAAGCATTAAAATTGGCAGATTATGTAAACCTCAACCACGACGAAGCTGCAACAAAAATGAATGTCTCAAGGCCAACTTTTAGTAGAATTTATGAAAATGCCAGAAAAAAAGTAGCTAAAGCTTTTGTAGAAGCAAAAAATATTGCAATCAAAGGTGGAAATGTCAAATTTGAGAAAGAATGGCTAAAATGTGGAAATTGCAATATTATTGTCGAAAAAAACTCAGAATATTTGAATTGCAATAATTGCAGTTCAGAAAATCTGCAGAACATCACAGAAGATTTAAACTTAAATATAAATCATAAAAATAATGTTAATTGCAACTGCCCTTGTTGCATTTAATTATAAATAATTCAAAATTATAAATGATGAAAATAGCAGTACCTTCAAACGACCAAAAAAGTGTAAATCAGCATTTTGGAAGGTCAAAAGGATTTTTAATTATCACAGTTCAAGAATCTGAAATCACCGACATTGAGTATCGCGAGAATACTTTTACCGGACATGCAACAAATAATCACAATCATTCGCCTAATCATAGTCATAGTGGCATTATGAACGCATTGTCAGATTGTACAGTAATAATTGCCGGAGGGATGGGTCAGCGTTTGTACGAAGAATTTCAGAGCACTGGAAAAGAGGTTTTTGTTACAAAGCATAAAGTTGCAAGTCAAGCAATTGCAGCATATATTAACAATAGTCTGGACAACAACAAGAACCAATGTTGTCAGCATTGATTTTAAAAAAATATTGGATTATTTTTTAATAATTTCCATAAAATAGCGAAAACCTATTCTATAGTCTGAACCTTCGAATTCTTCAAATTCGTCTTGTGCATCAATTCTAACGTCGAATCCGGTAGAATAAAAACAGCCACCTTTGGTTCTTCCTTTTTCATCGAGCATTTCGGCAACATTACCACTCATATTAAAAAGTCCGAAAGAGTTCGATCCGAATGATCTGACTGGATATGCAAGATCTACTAATTCGTTTTTATTTGAAGAAAATTTCTTTTGAATAATAAGATATTCTCCTGTTGTGAAGTCTCTATGGATAACTTCGTCGCCAATTACAAAATAATTACACATTAGTTCGCCCGAAGAGTTTCGCAAAGAATATGTACCCCAAGGGAAAATAGCTTTTTTATTGTTTCCTCGTGCAGCAATTACCCACTCGTTTTGGGTAGGTAAACGAAATCTTACTTGTTTGAATTTTCTTTTTTCAGCTGAATTATATTTTTCAGTAAGCCAATTACAAAATAGTTTTGCTCCTGATTGAGAAATATTTACAATCGGATATTGCATGAAAAATTGGTGAGAGTGATAGTTTTTTACATAAGGAGCATACTCTTCGCTAAAATTTAACCAATTTGAAGAATCAACTTTTGCGATACCATATTCATCGTATAGTTTTTGTTTCTTTAAATCATTCAAAAATATTGAGTATAATTCATTGGTTGTTTCAAACTTTGAAGCATACAGCTTATTTGAAATTTTAACCAAGGGCTTCTCAAATTTTTTTAAAGGAAAAACACTCTGAATTTGATAATCAGAATTTATAAACATAAAAAATGTTAATACTAAAATTAAATTTTTCAAAAAAGCATTATTTAATATCCTCATATTCAGCACATTAAAAACATTACATTTGAACTATTACAAATTTCCTCAAAAAAAATAAAATTACATTTTATTAATTTGATTTCCAAACTATAACTATAATAATTGTTTTGAAACAAAATTTTAGAGAATTTAACATATATGTAAAGCAATGAAAAGCATGAATTAATAGATTGTTAAAAAAATATTGCTTAGTTTGCATTTTCATTGAATAGAGCTGAAAATAAAGAAATTAGAATTTTAACATAGTAAATATGAACAATACAAAATCATTCAGGATTGTTTTTATGGGAACACCTGACTTTGCTGTCGAATCATTAAAAAGTTTGATTGATTTCGGTTTCAACATTGTAGGAGTTGTGTCGAATGTTGACAAACCATCCGGAAGAGGTCAAAAAACTCGTAGATCGGCAGTGTCAGAATTTGCAATTGCCAATGAATTAAAGCTTTTTCAGCCACCAAATTTAAAAGATGAACAATTTATAAAACAATTATCAAATTTAGAGGCAGATTTGTTTGTGGTTATTGCCTTCAGGATGCTACCTGCCGTAGTTTGGAAGATTCCAAAATCGGGGACAATTAATCTTCACGCCTCTCTCCTACCTAATTATCGTGGCGCTGCTCCAATTAATTGGGCAATTATTAATGGCGAAAAAGAAACCGGAATTACTACTTTTTTTATAAATGAAGAAATCGACAAAGGAAGCATCATTTTTCAAGAAAAAATTACAATCGAACCGGCAGATAATGCCGGAACATTGCACGATAAACTTATGATTTCTGGTGCTGAGCTGATACGAAAAACTGTTGATAGTATTTACGAAAATTCAAACCCAAATATTCATCAATCGAAACTTACTGATGGTAATAAAACCTTGAAAGCAGCACCAAAAATTTTCAAAGAAGACTGCAAAATAAATTGGGAAGCAGATATTTATTTAATTCAAAATTTTATTCGTGGTTTGTGTCCTTTTCCTGCGGCTTGGACTGAGGTCATTGACCAAAACAAGCTAATATTCTCTCTAAAGATTTTTGTTTCTGAAATGATTGTAGAAAAACATGAATATATGAATAAAACTACTATTTCTGATGGTAAAAAATATTTAAAAATTGCCGTAAATAGAGGTTTTATTTCTATAATTGAATTACAAATTGCAGGAAAAAAGAGGATGAAAATCGAGGATTTTCTGAGAGGATTTAAAAAAGAAATTAAAATATTATAAACTCAACTTTCTGAGCACTTGTAACATTTTGATAATCAGCTATATTAATTTTTGATACATTTAACAATAAGAGAGTTGCGAATTCCATTTTTCATCTATACTCAGAACAACTGACCCAAATCTAATTTCGTAATTTCAATTAGTCAATGGATTTTTCTAATAAGTTTGAACAAACTACAGAAGCCATAAAATCAGATATAGAACATTTGTGAAAAATTGGTAGATTCAATATATTTTTCAAATTTTAATTACTTCCATATAAAGCAGAAATTCCCTCAAATAAAATTCATGCTAAGATAAGTTATAGAATTTCTATAATAGAAATACATTTTTCCTTTCAAGGCAAATTACATTTGTAAGATATTTACAAACATAAACCAACATCTGTAAACTATAATTAAATTCACTTATGTAAATTTTGAGAAGGTTACAATTGTAAACTAAGCAATAATTTACATATCTGAATTTTGAAATAAATCTTATAATATACAACCAACCAGACATTAAAATATTATCATTTAAATAAATATATTAATGAATGTTGAACTTATGTAATAAACAGCTTTAAATGTGTAAATAATGAACAATAATATTAATATAATCTATTTATATTCAGCATTATAAATATAATAAGTTAAATTAAATGTTTAATTCGGCTAATATTATACAAAAAATTGCCTCATAAACATATGTAATAATTATACATTTTAATTTATATATTTATAATTCAACAAAATAGCTTACCTAATAAGTTTTATAATTACATAAACTAATGAAATTTTCCTATGCCCTACTCAGCTATATTTTTTAATTAGGATAATTATTGATTATTTGCGAATTACATATGTAAACTTAAAAGTATTTAATATTAGTTACATTTGTAAGCAAAACATATGTTACATTTGTAAGCAAAAATTTTATGCTATGAAAAGCAGAATTGAAAGGTTTATTAGAGAAAATAACATTACTTCGGCAAAGTTAGCCGACTCAATAAATGTAAATAGGGCAAGTATTTCTCATATCCTATCGGGGAGAAATTTGCCCAGTTTCGATTTTATATCAAAATTTCTTAAACGCTATAATGAAATTGATGCTAATTGGCTAATGATAGGCAAAGGTGAAATGTACAAAAACCAAATCTCGAATACAATTCCATTTAGAAACATTGACGAACTTGATAAATCTGTAGAGGCTAAGCAAAAGTTGAATTTGACTAAGCCCACTCCTATTGTTGAAAATGAGTTAATTAGCAATGAAACTATCGATACTAAAAAGCAAACTAAAGTTGAAAAAGTTTTGATTTTCTATTCTGATAATAGAATTGAGGAGTTTAACTCTTTAAGCTGATTACACGTTTTTGAGCATTACATCAAGCAAAAAAAAGGGGAAATAAGCATAAATGCCCATTTCCCCTCAATTTGTTTGGCTTGCTTTTGATTATTTCAAAGCCTCTAATTTAGCCTTCATTTCTTTAGATTTTTCATACATACTCAATCGGGCATATACTTCAACTAAACTTACGATTGTATTATAATCTTCCGAGTCTATTTCGTGAGCTTTTTCGAAATATGGTTGTGATTTTGCAAAAAATGCTTTTGCATCAGCTTTTGCTTTATCATATTTTTTCTGTTGGTCTGGCGGAATATCATTCAAAGTATTGAAAAGATTCACAGCATCATTGTAATAAATAGCACCAAGATTGTAATGTGAACTTAAATCATTAGGATTGATTTCAATTGCGTTTGAATATGACATTATTGCACTATCGACATACCCCTTCTTTTCGTAAGTAGCTCCCAAACTGTAAAGATAACTTGAATTGTTTGGTGTTCTTGCAATGGCAATTTTTAGGTAATTCAAAGCATCATCGGTTTTTTTAGCATCAATAAAGTAATTAATAAGCTCTACCACAAGATGTTCGCTTGCATCCGGATAAGTTTCTATTCCTTTGTTCAAATACTCCAGATACTTTGCAGTGTCGCCAAGGTTTTTATAATTATTTGCATATGATTTATATATATTTGCTTTATCAAAGTCTGCTTTCCCGTATTCCAATTTTATTGACTGTGCAAAATACTCATTCGATGTTTCATAGTCTTTAACTTTTTGTGCAGCGAGAGCAGTATAATAGAATATTGTTGTATCCATTTTACCAGTTGCTGAAGATAAAAATAGTGATGTTTCGAAAGATTTAACTGCTTTATCATTTTCTTTTGGGTCTGCACTTTGAAATTCAGCTACTCCTTTGTTTACATACGAATTAGCGAGATTTGGGAAACGATTCATAAATATATCTGCAAATATTTGTGGATTGTCATATTTGGTTTTTCTGTTGTTTAGAAGCATACCGAATGCCTTCATATCGGTTTCGTTATTTACGATATCTAATGTATGCCATTTTGGATCTTTAAAATTCAAAACCATAGCTTTAATGTAAGAATCAAAAGCAAAATCTAATGGATTCTCTGATAGACTACAGAATTTTTCATTTTTCTTGTACATACAGCTATCGCTAATTGCTTGATAAACATTTCCGCAATACCACCAGGTTTTAGCTTTATTAATAGTTTTTGGGTGCACAATTGCTTTGTCAATTGCTTCCTTTGCTTTTTCCACTTGACCATACTTTAAGTAGTTGTATGCACTTACTACCTTTGGATTTTGTGCAGAAACAATACTTGTTGTTAAAGCAATAATCATAAATAATACGAGCTTTTTCATAAAAAACATTTTAATAATTAGAAATAAGTTTTTTGATTTATTTTTAGTTTGACTTATTAAAGTTATTCATCGCTTGATTCGGAAGTGAGATTTTCGTTTTCTAAAGATGAGCTATCAATGTTACTTTCAGTAGATGCATCTTCAGATAATGAAATGTCGCTATCAACTTCCTGATTTTCAACAATTGTATTTTCAACTACAGCAACAGCAGCAATAGAATCGCCTTCTCGTAAATTTATGAGTTTCACTCCTTGCGTTGCTCTACCCATAACTCTCAGATTGTCAATAGAAAGCCGAATAGTTATTCCCGATTTATTTATGATCATCAGGTCGTTTTTATCGGAGACACCTTTTATTGCAATCAGATTTCCGGTTTTTTCTGTAACATTAATAGTTTTTACTCCTTTTCCACCTCTATTTGTGATTCTATAATCACTTATTTTCGAGCGTTTTCCGAAGCCATTTTCTGAAACTACCAAAACACCTTGATCTGCATCGATATCGGCACAAACCATTCCAATTACTTCATCTGTTTCGCCTGCAAGTGTTATTCCTTTTACTCCTTGTGAATTTCTACCAATTGCTCTCACTATACTTTCGTTGAAGCGAATTGCCCTTCCGGATTTTATTGCCAACATTATTTCTTGATTCGAATTGGTAAGTTTGGCTTCAATCAATCGGTCGTTGTCTTTAATGTTTATTGCAATAATTCCGTTTTGACGTGGACGGGAATATGCTTCAAGTGTGGTCTTTTTAATTACTCCTTTTTTGGTACAAAGAACAATATTGTTGTTGTTGATATATTCTGTGTCGTTAAGATTTTTTACATTAATAAATGTCCTGACTGTGTCGTCGCTGCTAATATTTAAAATATTCTGAATAGCTCGCCCTTTAGAGGTTTTAGTACCTTCCGGAATTTCGTAAACCTTAAGCCAAAAACATTTTCCGCTATCAGTAAAAAACAGAATTGTGTTATGATTTGTGGCAATAAACATATTTTCCAAAAAGTCTTCGCCACGAGTATTACTTGCTTTTGCTCCAACTCCACCTCGGTTTTGTGTTCTGAATTCTGATAATAATGTACGTTTTATGTATCCCATATGAGAAATTGTAACAACCATTTCGTCATCAGAATAATAGTCCTCAGGATTAATATCCTCAGATGCATAAATTATTTCAGTCCTTCTTTTGTCATTATATTTTTCCTTAATTTCAAGAAGTTCTGTTTTGATAATGTTCATTTGTATAGACTCATCTGCCAAAATTTCTTTCAATCCGGCAATCAATTTCATTATCTCATCGTATTCTTGTTTAATTTTATCTCTTTCTAAACCTGTGAGTTTTTGTAGTCTCAAATCAAGAATGGCACGAGCCTGAGCTTCTGTCAATTCAAAATTGTTCATCAAGCCAATTCGTGCTTCTTCAGGTGTTTTCGATGAGCGAATCAAATTAATTACAGCATCAAGATTATCAAGAGCAATAAGAAGTCCTTCGAGAATATGTGCCTTTTTTTCGGCAGCATCTAATTCAAATTGAGTTCTTCGTACAATTACTTCGTGCCTATGATTTACAAAATGTGTAATTATTTCTTTCAGATTCAGTAATTTAGGTCTTCCGTTAACTAAGGCTATATTGTTTACACTGAAAGATGTTTGAAGTTGAGTATATTTGAAAAGTTTTGCTAAAACAACGTTTGAAATAGCATCTTTTTTCAAATCAATAATGATTCTCATTCCTTTTCTATCCGATTCATCGTTTGCATATGAGATACCATCAATTTTTTTCTCATTGACTAATTCGCCAATTTTTTTAATTAATTCAGCCTTGTTGACCAGATATGGAATTTCAGTTACAACTATTCTCTCTCTCCCCAACTTTGTTATTTCAATTTCTGTTTTCGATCGTAGAACAATTCTTCCTCGTCCGGTGTGATATGCGTCTATAACACCTTGATAACCATAAATAGTACCACCTGTTGGAAAATCGGGAGCTACAATTTTTTCAATCAAGCTATCTATATCTATATCTCTGTTATCAATATATGTAACAATAGCATCTATAGCATTTCCAATATTATGTGGTGGAAGATTTGTTGCCATTCCTACTGCAATTCCTGATGCACCATTTATTAAAAGTGTTGGAACTTTTGTAGGCAAAACAGTTGGCTCTTCCATCGAATCATCGAAATTTAGTCGAAAATCAACTGTGTTTTTATCAAGATCGACTAATGTATCTTCAGCAATTTTTTGTAGTCGGGCTTCTGTATATCTCATTGCAGCCGGACTATCGTTGTCTATTGAACCAAAATTTCCTTGCCCGTCAACCAATGGATATCTCAACGACCATGTTTGAGCCATACGAACCATTGCTTCATATACGGATGAATCGCCGTGTGGGTGATATTTTCCAAGAACCTCTCCAACTATTCTGGCTGATTTTTTATAAGGTTTATTCGCATATAAACTCAATTCGTTCATCCCAAACAAAACTCTTCTATGAACAGGTTTCATCCCATCTCGTACATCAGGCAATGCACGCGAAACTATAACAGACATTGAATAATCAATGTATGCTGTTTTCATTTCTTCCTCAATGTTTATCCTGACTATTCGTTCCTCTTCTTGCATAGTTTAACAATTATATAATTTTATGTAAATTGCTATGATTCATACTTTTACAAAACAACATTATTTCAATTTACTAAAATGCAAAAGTAATTAAATATCAGTAAGAATTACTTGTATTTTTACATTTTTTTTTACGATGCTTTTTAGTATTTCTATTTCGTAATTTCCGTTTGCAGAATTTCTTATTTTTTAATAGATAAAACTATATTTTGCTTTTAATCATATATTAGGGCTAAATCTTTTTTTGAGGTGCTGGAGAGAAATGTTTTGGTGATAGCTATCTGTACGCTAAAATGCAAAATTGCATTATCATAGGCAGTTCTTCGAAAACCTTAGGAAACAAACTCTTCAAAAGTTTCATGAAAATAGCCTTTTTTGCCATCTAAAGGTAAATTGAATTTGTAAAAGGCTAAAAGTCCGATTTGCATTTTTACATGTTATTACGTACTGAATATTAACAATTTAGATTAATTTTATTTTCTTTCTCTTGATAAAAAGAAACAAAAATCAAGACAAAAGTAAATGATAGGACAATAAACTGAACATGATATTTCATAATTATAGGATGAAAGTTATTTTCCAGCACCTCAAAAAAAGATTTAGCCAATTTTTAACTAAAAATCTAACTACTGAAAAAAACTTGTATTTTTGCACAGAATATTTAATATGAAATAGAGTTTCATAGTAAATTTATAATGAAAGTAAGGTATTATTAATTATATTTATATGGATGCAAAATTCTCACCTAAGGTTAAAAAAATTTTAGGATTTAGCAAGGAGGAGGCAATTAGGTTAGGAACCGATTTTATTGGCACAGAGCATCTTTTTCTGGGTATTCTAAGAGAAGGAAAAGGACTTGCAATTGAAATAATGGAATATTTAGGTACTGACATTAAGAAAGTTAGAAGAGAAATAGAAAAAAATATCAGGAGGAAGGATGTTGTAATTAGCGAAAATAGAGATAATATTCCTTTGAAAAAATCAGCCGAGAGAGTATTGAAAATAGTTTATTTAGAAGCAAGAAGATTGAATCAGTCAGAAATCAATTCGGCACACATATTATTAGCAATTATTAGAAACGAAAACGAAATGGTAACAGAAATATTAAGCAAAAACAAATTGAATTACGATGCTGTGAAAGATTTTATGTCTAATCCTCAGGCTTCGTCGAATATTGAAGACGACAGCCCAGAGAGAAAAGACAAAGAGGGAAGCGACGATTCTAAAAAACAAAAATCACAAAACAAAGCAGAAACTCCGGTCTTAGACAATTTTGGAATAGATATTACACAGGCCGCCATCGAAAACAGATTAGATCCTATAGTAGGCAGAGATATTGAAATTGAACGTTTAGCTCAGATTTTATGTCGAAGAAAAAAGAATAATCCTGTTTTGATAGGCGAACCGGGAGTTGGAAAATCGGCGATAGCCGAAGGATTAGCAATTCGAATTATTAAGAAAAAAGTTTCAAGAATTTTGTTCGGGAAACGTGTGATTACATTAGATTTGGCATCGATAGTAGCAGGGACAAAATATCGCGGACAATTCGAAGAACGTATGAAAGCCATCTTAAATGAATTGTCTAAAACTTCGAATATTATTTTATTCATTGACGAAATTCACACAATAGTTGGAGCCGGTGGTGCTTCGGGTTCCCTTGATGCTGCAAATATGTTAAAACCAGCTCTGGCTCGTGGCGAAATTCAATGTATTGGAGCAACAACTTTAAATGAATACAGGCAATATATTGAGAAAGACGGAGCACTCGAAAGACGTTTCCAGAAAATAATTGTTGAACCTACCTCAAGAGACGAATCTATTGAAATTCTTCAAAATATTAAAGATAGATACGAAGATCATCACAATGTAATTTATACTGACGAGGCGCTAAAAGCCTGCGTTGACCTTACAATGAGATATGTGAGCGACCGTCATTTGCCCGATAAGGCAATTGATGCTTTAGACGAAGCCGGATCAAGGGTTCATATCACAAACGTAAATGTTCCAAAAAAACTTGAAGAATTAGAAAAACACATCGAGCAAGTTAAAATAGACAAAATTGCAGCAGTGAAAAAGCAAAATTTTGAGTTGGCTGCGAGTTTCCGCGATCAAGAAAAAGACAGCATTGCTGAACTTGACAGAGAAAAGGAAAATTGGAAAGAGGAATTGTCTAAAAATAAAGAGACCGTCGATGAAGAAAAAATTGCAGAAGTTATAGCAATGATGACTGGTGTTCCGGTTCAGAGAATTGCACAGGCCGAAGGTTCGCGACTTTTGAAAATGGATGATGAAATAAAATCAGAAGTAATTGGACAAAACGAAGCTATTAGTAAAATTACAAAAGCCATTCAGAGAAATCGTGCCGGATTGAAAGACCCAAATAAGCCTATTGGCACTTTCGTTTTTTTAGGACCAACCGGTGTAGGAAAAACCCATCTTGCCAAAATATTGTCGCAATATTTATTCGATTCTAAAGATTCTCTTATCAGAATTGATATGAGCGAATATATGGAAAAATTCTCGGTTTCACGTTTGGTTGGGGCTCCTCCGGGCTATATAGGATACGAAGAAGGAGGACAATTGACTGAGAAAATTCGTCGAAAACCATATTCAATTGTTTTGTTAGACGAAATTGAAAAAGCTCATCCCGATGTATTTCATCTCTTACTTCAAGTTCTCGACGAAGGTCAACTTACTGATAGCTTGGGTCGTAAAGTCGATTTCAAAAATACAATTATTATAATGACTTCAAATATTGGTTCACGAGAATTGAAAGATTTTGGACGAGGTGTTGGATATGCCTTCAAAACTGACGAACCTGATGATGTGCATGCGAAGAGTGTTATTCAAAAAGCATTGAAAAAAGCCTTTGCTCCTGAATTTCTAAATAGAATTGATGATGTAATTATTTTTAATTCGCTCGAAAGAAAACATATTCATCAAATTATTGATATTGAATTGAAGGGATTATTTGATAGAATAGAAATGCTGGGCTACAAAATGAAAATTTCGCCTGCTGCAAAAGATTTCCTTTCTGAAAAAGGTTATGATAGCAAATTTGGTGCTCGTCCGCTGAAAAGGGCAATACAAAAGCATATTGAAGATCCAATGGCTGAAATTATTATTCAGGCTCAATTGAAAGAAGGCGCAGCAATATCAGTTGGTTTCAGCAAAAAGAAAGAAGAACTTAAAATAAGAATTGTGAAATAAAACCTTATAAATTTGAAATTTGAGATGAGAGTTTAGCTCAGAATCTTTTTCACAGTTTCTATTCCTAAAATGTTTTTGATAACCAAAAAATAAAGTATGGAAAAGCAAATCGAAGTAAATGAAAAACTCGTTGCATACTGCGGGCTTTATTGTGCTGAATGCAAAAAACATAAAAAAGGTAGTTGCCCGGGCTGTCATGACAATGAAAAAGCATCCTGGTGTAAAGTCAGAAAATGTTGCATAGAAAACAACTATGAAAGTTGCGCAGACTGTAAACTTATGCCCATTGAAGAATGTAAATATTACAACAATTTTATGTCGAAAGTATTTGGGTATATTTTTAATTCTGATAGAAAAGCTTGCATCAACAGAATTAAAGAAATTGGACATGAAGGATTTGCAAATGAAATGACAGAGAAAAAACAAATGAGCATTAAACGTAAGTAAATGATTTTATTAGAAAACGCCATAGATTTCCTGATTTTTCATACTTAACAAAGCTTTATTAATTCAGCTATGGCAAAATTGTTTACAAGTATTTTAGACCTGACAACGGTCAGGAATTTCTCAAAAAGATTAGCACTAATTTTAAAGATAAATAAAACCCAAATTGAAAAAAATGAAACAATTATTTTTCGTAGCAATATTGCTAAGTATGCTTTGTATTTCTTGTTTTAAAGATTGTAAAAAAAATAATGAAGGCTCAGTTTTAATAAACAATGCAACAAAAGATTCGCTCCAAATAAGCATCAACAACGATACTCTGAATTATATTTTTATGGGCGGCTATAAAGATAAAACCGTTGATTTATTAGAAGGAACCCATGATATTAAAGTTAATCAAAAAAGCGGAATTGTTGGCAATCCTAATTTTTGGCATTTCATTATAGATTTAAACGAGTGCCAAACAAAAACCATTACTGTCGATTAAGATGTTGAAAACCAATCAGATAAACAATATTTAGTCTATTCAATATTAATTCTCAGTATAAAATAGATGAAACTCTCAGAAAACATTAAAAAATTATTAGATAAAATTGCAGAGATTTCAGGCTATATTTGGGAAAGATCATGGGCATAAAAAAATGCAGGAAACAATTTTCAACATCCCGGAGAGCAAACTTATTGATAATAAAAACTTTAATAAAATATATCCTTTTCTTGCAAACAATAATTTTTTAATTTCTGCTGCTAATTCCAGAATGTGAGATAGTACCAAATTGCCAAGAGAAAATATTTGTTTGTTGCAAATCGATGAATTTGGAAAAAGCTACAAAAGCTACAAACTATCTGATAATCAAGGCAACATCTCTCCTGCTTCTGAATTACCGACTCACTTGTCTATTCATAATATGCTTGCAAAGACTAACTCCAAAGAGAAAGTTGTAATACATGCTCATCCCAACGAGTTAATTGCGCTTACACAATCTGCTGATTTTCACGATGAAAAAAAATTAAATAATATCTTTTTAAATATTCATCCTGAGCAAACTATTTTGTAAAAAACGGTTTTGGTTTTGTTCCATATATGAGACCCGGAAGCGAAAAATTGGCT
The DNA here is from genome assembly GCA_018692315.1 of Bacteroidota bacterium. NCBI lineage: Bacteria > Pseudomonadati > Bacteroidota > Bacteroidota bacterium. The sequence goes on from JABHKC010000197.1 coordinate 13,692, forward strand.
GAAAAAATAGCTAATCAATTATATTTTCACGATCTTGTATTCTAGGAAAAACATGCTTGTATTTCTGTTGGAGAAAATTTGGATGATTCCTTCGATCTTATTGATATAACAGCAAAGTTAGCGAAAATATTTCTTTTATATAGAAATTCCGAAATTGATAAAAAACTCTGAGTATAGTTTAAAAAAGTTGTAAATTTACTTTGGTCTCGGCTTAGAATTTTATCGTTACTTTTGTACAGTTAATTGCTTCGCAATGAAAAAATGTGCTTGATTCAAGCAGTCCAATTTAGAGCCACTTTATACAAAAAACTACAAAACTAAAATAGAATTAGTTACATAAATTTTTAAAATATTAATAATTGTTTCAATAATCAAATAGTATTAATATATTTGTAGAAATAATAAATTAAATTAAGAAGTATGAAAAGGTTTTTATTTTTTTCACTGATAGGTTTCTTTGCAATTGTATTGAACCAAAATGTACATTCCAATGTTTTGTGGACTAACGATTTCTCAAACAGTTCAGATTGGATAATTTCAAACGAAACAAACGACAATCAGAATTGGGTAATTACAAACAACAGCGCTGTTCCGAATATTACTCTTCCCTTCTATTCATCAACATATTCAAATGGTTTTGCTTTGTTCGATTCCGATGGTGTTGGATCCAATGGAGGTACTCAAGATGCAAGTATTACTATTTCCAATTCTATTGATTTCTCTGGCTATACGAATATAGTCTTATCTTGCGAACAAATTTTCAGAAGATATCAAGGTTTTGAAAGTACATATATAGGCATTAGTACAGACGGTATTAATTGGTCATACATTGAAGTAAACACAAATGTTGGAAATGGAGCCATTTCTAATGCAAATCTAAACATTAATATTTCGCAATATGCAGAAAATGAGCCTTCTGTTTGGATAAGATTCAGATATGTCGGTGTATGGGATTATGCTTGGGCAGTTGATGATATTTCAATAGATGCCTCAGTTTTAAGTCAATTAGTTTCGGTTAATCCTAACAGTGCCAGTCAAGGCGAATCATTAACTGTTTCCTTAAGCGGACAAAATACACACTTCCTGCAAGGAACCCAAACTGTATGGTTCAATCAGGGTAGCTCAACCATTTATGGAACAACTATTAATCCTACAAGCGAAACTTTATTAGATTTTGAAGTATCTATTCCTGTAGCAGCACCACTTGGTCTCTGGGATGTTAATTTCGAAAATTTAGCAGATGGATTTCTAACTAAACCAAATTCTTTCACAATTTACGAAACTATTTTTGCACCAAGCTGGAGCTACACTTTAACTTCAAGCAATCATACTGTATTAGTTCCAGGTTCATCTGCAATTACAATTGATGGAATTCAAATTGATATTGGGGATTACATTGGCGTGTTTTTCGATTCTCTCGGAACTTTAGCTTGCGCCGGATACATTGAATACACCGGTGCAAACGAAGCACTTTCTGCATGGGGTGTCGATATTGGAAACGATGGTTTTGTTGGTGGCGAAGAATTTACCTGGATTTTATGGGATGCCTCTTCAAATTCTGAGCATATAGCAACAGCAACTTACGACATGTCCGGTTCATTTCCAAATTCAAATACCTTTGTTATTAATGGTATGAGTGGAATCCAATCCTTAATTGCTTTAACTGTTGAAACTCAAGCTATTAATTTGACATTAGGTTGGAATATTTTTTCAACTTATATAAACCCATTCACACCTCTTATAAATGATGTTTTTGCAAATATTGTCTCTGAAACTGAAATTGTAAAAAGTGAGATTGGAGAAGTTTATTGGCCGGCATGGGGTATCAATAATATTGGATATATGGTAATCGGTAAAGGATATCAAGCAAAAATGATAAATTCTGCACAACTTAATATAGATGGAATTGCAGCCGTACCCGAAACTACAGGAATAACCATAAACACAGGATGGGGAATTATTGGATATTTGCGTCAATCCTCTGCCTCAATTGTCGATATGTTGAGCACAATAGTATCTGATGTTGAAATAGTAAAAAATGAAATTGGCGGTGTATATTGGCCGGTTTGGAATGTAAACGGAATTGGAAATATGGTCCCCGGAAAAGGTTACCAAATAAAAATGAACAACTCGGCAACTTTATTTTATCCATCAAATACAGCAAATGTTGCGAAAGCAAATTTTAGCAAACCATTACTCCAAGAATATAATAGTTTTCTCTATAGTGGAGAAAATATGACACTTGGAATTCCTCTTTCAGCTTGGGAAATCAGACCAGAAAATGGCGATGAAATTGGGGTATTTAACCAAAACGAAGAACTAATTGGAGCTTCAGTTTTCGATGGACAAAATATGGCAATTGCAATTTGGGGAGACGATTTTTCAACTAAAGAAATTTCTGAAAATATTTCTGAAAACCAAGAATTTACAATTAAAATTTGGAATAAAATTAACACTACAGAAAATAGAATAAATATAAATTCATGGCTCGAAGGAAACAATCTTTACTCAAAAGATGCGATAAGCATAGTTTCTAAACTTTCGTTTGAAAACAAAACAACTTTATTACAAAATACTCCTAATCCGTTTTCAGATTTTACAGAAATCCCATTTTATATTTCTGAAAAAACTAATGTGAAATTGTGTGTGTACAATTTGTTTGGTGAAATGATTTATGAACTAGCCAATACTGAATTTTCAGCAGGCAATCATTCAATCAAATTCAATTCTAACAATTTAAGTTCCGGCACCTATATATATAGCTTGTCTGCCAATGAAGCAAATCAATCGAAATATTTTACAATTGCAAAATAATTAGAAATCCTATTTATAAAAAAAAGCCTCAATCGAAAAACAGATTGGGGCTTTTTTTTGTTACAGATTTTTTTTTCTGTAATATAATATTAAAACAATTCCATGCCATCAAGAATTTTCATTACACCCTTTACAGAATTTGAAGAATCGGTCAATAGTTTCTTTTCATCATTATTAAGCTGAATTTCAATAATTTCCTCAATTCCGTTTGCACCAAGTTTGACAGGAACTCCAAGAAAAACATCTGATAAATTGTATTCACCATTAAGTTTTGCACAACAAGGGAAAATTCTTTTTTGGTCGTCAACAATTGCTTCAACCATTTGAGCAGCCGCTGCCCCGGGAGCATACCATGCTGAAGTTCCCATAAGGTTTACAAGTTCACCACCACCTTTTTTGGTTCTATCAACAATTTTGTTGATTTCGTCTTCTCCCATCAATTCACAAATTGGAATTCCATTCACAGAAGTATATCTTGGCAATGGAACCATAGTATCGCCATGTCCACCCATAAGCAATGCATGAACATCTTTTGGAGAAACACATAGTGCTTCAGCTATAAACGCTCTGTATCGTCCTGTATCAAGAATTCCTGCCATTCCAAAAACTTTGCTTGACGATTTGTTTGCTGCTTGATATGCTGCATAAGTCATTACATCTAACGGATTTGATACAACAATGATGATTGCATCAGGAGAATATTTTACAACTTTTTCGGTTACGTCTTTAACAATATTAGCGTTGGTTTTTATCAAATCGTCTCTCGACATTCCCGGTTTTCTCGGCACACCTGAAGTTATTACTACAACTCCTGATCCTTTAGTTTTTAAATAATCATTAGTGCTCCCAACTACACGAGAGTTAAAATTGTTTATCGATGAAGTTTGCCAAATATCTAAGGCTTTTCCTTCCGCTACTCCTTCTTTTATGTCAACTAAAACAACTTCGTGAGCTAATTCTTTATGTGCTATTACATTAGCGCATGTTGCTCCAACATTTCCGGCACCAATAACTGTAATTTTTTTCATAACAAATATTTAATAATTAATTTATTTTTATTGAATGCGAAAGTAATAATTATTTTTCGGATTGTGTGCTTTGCACTATACAAATTGGAACAAATCTTTTTTTATAGCAGCCTATTTCATGAGAGAAATATGTCATAACTTACAAACTTGCTCCTATTTTGAAGCATGTTCATTGCTAAATAGGAAATTGGCAATTATTTAAAATTGGACATCAAATTAAGATTAAACCAAAATAATTTATAGTTTTTGTTTGTGAAACAAAATATTTTTTAATTTTGTGCTTTATCTAATTAAGAATATTTTATTTTTTATTATTGAATATTAATGAGTTACAGGGGTGCTGAAAACTGATTTAGAGTAAGCAAAAAAAAAATAGTATGAAAAAAATTGGCATTTTATTAAGCTTGATACTAAGCATTTCATTTTTTGTTTCCTGCGGCGGTGGGAATACAAATTCTTCTAACGAAAACGGTGAAAGTGATAGTTTTGATAGCACCTATGTTTCTGAAACTTTGGCACAAGACATTGTTGGAATTTGGAGCTTCGGAAGAAAAGGCGCTTGGATTGAAATAAAAGGGGGAGGAATTTTTAATATAGGTAAAGGTAATCAAACGCTTGAAAAGGACAAAAAATATGAACTTTCAAACACCGGCGAATTTGTTATTAATACAGAAAAAGGAGTTAAAAAATTTCGTGCAAAAATTGAAGATGGTATTCTAAAATTACGACAAGAAGGAAAAACAAAGGATATGAAGTGTAAACCATTAAAAGAAATTCCTAAATAAAATTTGGATTCTGAAAAAAGATATTGATTTTCGTTTAAAAAGCCTGATAGACAACCTATTGGGCTTTTTTTTTACATAAAAAACAAAAGCTAATACTTGATGTTAATTATAAAATAATTAATCCTTATAAGAATACTTTGATAAAATTAAGTTTTTCACAAATTAATATTTAATCTTCACATTTGCAGGAATTTAAAAAAATATTGTATATTTGTGTGAAAATAGTTCGGACAAATGAAAAACAGAAAACAATATATAGTTATTTTTACTTTCATTGTTAGTCTAATGCTTTTTCCAAATTTAAACTGTTTTTCTCAAAAAATTGACTTTTTAAACTTAGATAACTACAAAGTTGCTTTAAAGTTTTTCAATAAAAAACAATACCATGAAGCAGTTGAAACATTTTCCCACTTGCTATCTTTGGAGCCCAATGACGCTTTGTTAAATTATTATTATGGAGTTTGTTTGGTTGAAACTAACAAACATATCAATTTGTCGCAGGAATATTTGAAAATTGCCATCACTGGAATTGTGCCGGCAAATGCTTATTTTTATCTTGCCAGATCGTATCATCTTACATATCAGTTTGATAAAGCGAAAGTATATTATGAAAAATTCTTGCAAAAAGCTAAAAGAAAAGATGCAGCTAATTTTGAAACAATCAGGCAAATAGAAATGTGCCAAAATGGTATGGAAATTACTAAATCCGTGAAAAAACTTAAAACAATAAAAAATGTTTCCATCAAAAATGACGATTTTTTCAGAGCTTACCGAATAAATTTTAGTGGAAAATTTACACCAAAACCAAAAGAGTTTTTTAGTATAAATGAAAAATTGAGGATTAAAAGCAATCAACAATATCAAAATGAAATAATTTTTTATTCTGAAAAATCCGATATTATATATTATTCATCATGGTTCAATAGAAGCGGTTTAGATATAGTTGTTAAGCAAAAGCTCAAAAAAAATAAATGGACACAAACTCAAAAACTTAGCGAAATAATAAACACAAAATATGACGATGCTTTTCCATTTTTACACACCGATGGAAAAACTTTATATTTCTCGTCGAAAGGCCATAACAGTATGGGAGGCTATGACATATTCAAAACAACTTTTGATAGTGTAGAAAACACATGGTCAGAACCAACGAATTTAAACTTTCCGATAAATACTCCGCACGACGACTTTCTTTTTGTTTTAAACAATGAAAAAAATACAGCAACATTTGCATCGAACAGAATGACCGACAAAACCAGAATTTCTGTTTTTACAATATCATTAAATGAAAATAGTGAAAAATTACGGGTAAATGGGAAAAGTCTAATTGCAATTTCAGAAATGCAATTCATCGATAACACAACTGAAAAAATATTGACTAACACAAATTATACTACAACTGATAACAGCATAGAAATTAATGCTGTTTTAGATAGTTTGAAAATTATGATTATAAAATTCAATTATTATCACGATTTTTATAAAACAAAAGAATATGAATTGAAAGGAGAAATAGAAAATCAGAGTAATCTTCATAAAAAAAGTAATGAGCAATTTAAGCATTCAAAAACTGAAAATGAAAAATCGCAAACCGAAAAATTAGTCTCCACACTAAAAACATTGACAAATAATTGCAATATATTATCTCGCAAAATCCGTAATGAAATTATTGAACTTAAGGAAATTGAAAATGCCTTTATCAAAAAGAATTCAAATAAAGACATTTTGAAATTTGTAGAAAATCCAGCCAAGTTGCTGCTGCATCTAAATAGTCAAAACAACGACTTGAAATATGATTATCGAAATTTTGTTAAACAATTGAATTTTCTATCAGATTTACAAAAACCAATAGTTAAATTCGATACTGTTGAACTTGATACTTCTATGTATTTCGTAAATTTCGATAGTGAAGGAAACTTAGTTCCAAGTAGTCGTACAAAACTTGAAACAAACTTAGAATGTTTTTTTGTTGTTCAAATGGGAGTTTATATTAAAGACATAAAAAAGGAAGTGCTTCAAAACATTAAGCCCGTAATAGTTGAAACATTGCCAAATGGGCAAAAACGATATTCAACAGGAGTTTTTAGCGATTTCGAAACTGCTGAAAAAAAACGCAACGAAATTGCAAATTTAGGAACACAAGATGCCTATATAAAAGCCATTTTGCATGGAAAGAAAACAACTATAGAAAATGCAAATATTTTTCTAAATAAGAATGAAATTGATACATTTGCAAAATATAATGGTACTATTGAAAATATTAATGATAACCAAGTAATTAATAAAAATAAAATTGTATTTAGAATACAAATAGGAGTTTATAAAGAGACATTCGATATTGAAAATTACAGACTAAAATTTGAAAAAGAAAAAAAATACCAACTTAGCTACTTCAAAACAAACCAAAAGACATATGTATTTTTAAAAAACCAGTTTCAAAATTTCAATGATGCAACAACTTTTAAGAATGAAGCCAGAAATAATGGAATAAAAGATGCGTTCATAGTTGCATTTCAAGGCGATAAAAAAATATCGATTGATGAAGCTAAGAGACTGATAACTAATAAGTAAGAAGAAGAATGAATACAAAAGAGAAAATAGCAGAAAAGAAATCAAACAAAAGCTTGGATTCCGAACATAAATTTTTAATATTGTATAATGATGAAATTAATGAATATAATTATGTTGTAGATTCTCTTATTCAAATTTGCAAACATGATTCAGTTCAAGCAGAACAATGCACATATTTAGCCCATATTAAAGGGAAATGCGATGTAAAAAAAGATATTTACTCAAAACTAAAACCAATGCGAGAAGCTTTATCGGATCGCGGATTAATAACAAAAATTGAATAATATGACAATTCTTGGGATAGTTTTATTAATTGTATTAGGGATTCTATTATTAATTTTAGAATTTCTTGTTGTTCCGGGGCTTACATTTGCCGGAATCGGTGGAGCACTATTGGTTGCAGGAGGAATTTATTTCTCATACGATATATTCGGAACTCAAATTGGACACTATATTCTAATAGGTACATCAATATTTATAATTGTAATAATTTACCTTTCATTAAAAACAAAAACCTGGAAAAAACTAATGCTTAATGCCAAAATTGAAAGTCAGGTAAATACAAAAAATGAAACAATGTTTAAAGTTGGAGATTTCGGCAAATCAATTACCCGTCTTGCTCCGATAGGACATGTTTTAATAAATGATACTTCAACGGAAGCCAGCTCAACAGGGCAGTTCATCGACGAAAATACTGATATCGAAATAGTAAAAATAGAAAAATCTAAAATTATTGTAAAACCAAAAACAAATTAATATGGATGGAATGATTTTTTATATTGTAATAATAGTAGCAGCCCTCATTGGCTTATGGATAATTTTATACTTTATTCCGGTTGGCTTATGGTTTTCTGCACTTGTTTCAGGAGTTAGAATATCTTTGTTACAATTAGTTTTAATGCGATGGAGGAAAGTCCCGCCATCAGTCATTGTGACGGCATTGATTGAAGGAACAAAAGCCGGACTAATACTACATAGAAACGATCTGGAAGCACACTTTCTTGCTGGCGGTAGAGTACCGCAAGTTGTTCATGCCCTTGTGTCGGCACAAAAAGCTAACATAGAACTTGATTTCAAAATGGCTACGGCGATTGACTTAGCAGGTAGAGATGTTTTTGAAGCAGTTCAAATGTCTGTAAATCCAAAAGTAATTGACACTCCAAATGTTACAGCAGTAGCAAAAGATGGTATTCAGCTAATCTCAAAAGCAAGAGTTACTGTTCGTGCCAGCATTAAGCAACTTGTTGGTGGTGCAGGCGAAGAAACTGTTTTAGCAAGAGTTGGAGAAGGAATTGTTTCCTCCATAGGTTCTTCCAACAGCCATAAGCAAGTTTTAGAAAATCCTGATTCTATTTCGAAACTTGTGTTAGCTAAAGGATTAGATGCCGGTACTGCATTTGAGATTTTATCAATTGATATTGCTGATATTGATATAGGAAAAAATATTGGTGCTGTCCTTCAAATGGATCAGGCAAATGCTGACAAGAATATTGCTCAGGCTAAAGCTGAGGAACGTAGAGCTATGGCAGTAGCTGAAGAACAAGAAAACGTAGCATTGGCACAAAAAATGAAAGCAAAAGTTATAGAGGCTGAAGCAGAAGTTCCTCTTGCTATGGCAGAAGCATTCCGTAGCGGTAATCTTGGAATAATGGATTATCTGAAAATGAAAAATATTGAAGCAGATACTACAATGAGAGATAGTATCTCGAAACCACCACAGGACAAAACAAAATAGTCCTATTTGAAGAAAAATGATACCGGATTTTGAATTGCAATAGATTCAATTTTCCGGTATTTTTTTTTGAAATAAACTCATTTTTATTGAGTATTTTCAAATTAATACAATTTTTGTTCAAAGAAATTTGTTATAAAATAATTTAGAAATAGTTAAACTTTAAATGAAATGAAAAAAATCGCTTATATAATTTTGAGTATAATCTTACTCTCCACTATTTCCTGCGACGAAGAGTTGTTAAATCCTAATAGTAACGATCCACGAGAAAATATTGAGGGTGATTGGCATTGTGTTGAAGATAGCCCAACCTACGGACAAACTCAATATAGTGTTTATATTTCATTAGATATAGATAGCTCGAAAGTTCTAATCGACAATTTTTATCAAATAGATAATGATATATCTGCTCTCGTAGTTTTCGACGATCCAAATTTGACAATAGAACAGCAAACACTTCCTGGAGGTTTTGTAATTTCTGGGCAAGGCAGTGTTTCCGACAATTATAAAACTATAGAATTGAGTTATACAGTAGAAGAAATTCCAGTGAAAAGTTCAGAAAATACTTTAATTGAAACTGTTACAGCGGTTTATACTAAAAAATGATTTTATTTTGCGCTCAGGGCTGTTCAATGCTATATTTATTTTAATGACTATCAGCTTTTTCGCCCAAATGACTATTCAAATTCAATACACGCTATCAACAACCTGTCAAATAGTTTGTCTCCAAAGTAGCGTCGATTATACTTATAACAGAATTCGTCTAAATAATTTTGAAGATAATCTTTACCTATGCTATGATGAAGTCCTTGA
>JABHKC010000198.1 GCA_018692315.1 Bacteroidota bacterium
AGATAGTAACTTATTGGAAAAAAATATACATGAACTCCATTTTTATTTAAAAAATTAATGTTTTTTATCAAAGCTTGCATTTGTCTGTATTACAGAATATTAACATCATTTTGCTTGTTTTTGTGAATTATGCAGGTTAAGGAAACTCAATTTGGCAACTTAACTAAAATAAATTCATTCAAAGTTGAGATTTTTAAATCAAAACACGAGCATGTACTAGCTGAACTTTCTGCAACTGAAATAGACTATATGAGTAATGCTGCTCAAATGGTGATTCTAAGAGATATAACTGAAAAGGAGAAAAAAGAACAAGATGTATTAAAACTGTCACAAGCTATAGAACAAAGCCCAAATTCTGTGTGCATCACAAATACCAATGGATATATTGAATATGTGAACGCAGAATTTATAAATTCTACAGGTTATAGAAAAGATGAAGTAATTGGGAAAATTGCAAACGCATTAGATGTAAAATTACTTGGAAAAGAAAAATACGTAGATATCTGGAGAAATTTAAAAAATGGCAAACCATGGAAAGGCGAAATTGAAAATAAAAGAAAAAACGGCGAAATATATTGGGAACTTGCTTCAATGTCCGGATTGAAAAATCAAGAAGGAAAAATAATAAATTATATTTGTATATTCAAAGACATTACTGAAAACAAAAAATTAGAAAAAATCCTTAGAGAGAATAATGAAAAAATATCCCTTATTCTTGAAAATTCTCCTATGGGTATCTACCATTATGACAAAGATGGAAATATTACAATGTGTAATATTGCATTCTCCAATTTGATTGGAGTAAGCTCAAAAAAAATAGTTGGATATAACCTGCTCAAACAAAGCGAAAATCAGGAAATCATCCATGCAATCAACAAAACCAAAGACGGTGAGCAAGCCATTTTTGAAAACGAATCTCAGCATCCTTTAAGCAATAAAAAACTATATGTTAGGAATATCTACACTCCTTTGTTTTCACACGATAATGAATTTGATGGAGGAATATGTATCTATGAAGATGTATCAGAAAGAGTTAAATCAGAAAAACTAGGTCTCGAAAAAGAGACTGCCATTGCAACCAGTAAATCTAAAAGTGAGTTTCTTGCCCGAATGAGTCATGAAATAAGAACTCCGATGAATGCAATTATTGGACTATCACACCTTTGCCTGCAAACAAACCTAAATGTAAAACAAAGAGATTATGTTTCAAAAACTCATCAGTCGGCAAAATTATTACTTGGAATAATCAATGACATTCTTGACTTCTCGAAAATTGAAGCAGGGAAATTAACTATTGAAAATACAAATTTCGATCTTGAATTTGTAATGGATACAGTTTCAAATCTTGTTTCCCGAAATGCTCAGGAAAAAGGACTTGAGTTTGCAATTAGCTTCAACAAAGATGTCCCACTTAAATTAATAGGCGATCCTTTAAGAATTGCACAAGTACTTACCAATTATTGCAGCAATGCTGTTAAATTTACCGAAAAAGGAGAAGTTGTTCTTTCCGCAGATTTGATTGAACAGAAAAATGAAAAAGCTAAAATCAAATTCTCAGTTAAAGATACAGGTATTGGAATTTCTGAAAATGAACAAAAAAAACTATTCAAATCATTTTCGCAAGCAGATCAATCCACAACACGAAAATATGGAGGAACAGGCCTAGGTTTAGCCATCAGCAAAAGATTAGTTGAACTAATGAATGGTGAAGCCGGACTTGAAAGTACTAATGAACAAGGAAGCAAATTCTATTTCACAATAGAATTAGGTGTGCAAAAAGAACAAAAACGTATAGTACATGATCCATCAATAGACCTACGAGGCATGAATGTGCTTGTTTGTGATGATAATGCTACTGCAAGAAATATTTTAACCGAAGCTCTCGAAAAATTTTCATTTAATGTTACTGCCGTCGATTCGGGTGAAGCAGCTATAAAATTACTTGAAAATCAAAAAGATGAACCATTCGAATTAGTGCTTATGGACTGGGTCATGCCGGGAATGGATGGGCTGGAAGCATCAAAAAGAATCAAAGAAGAAAAGAAAATAAAAACTCCAATAATCATCATGGTTACTGCATTCGGGCGTGAGGAAATAGCAAAACAGGCTCAGGAAATTGGAATAAATGGTTTTCTTGTCAAACCAATTACTCATTCTTTTCTTTTCGATACTATTATTGGAATCTTTGGCAATCAGAAAAAAACCATACAAAACATTTCTGAAGAATATACAAAATATACAGATGAACTTAAGAAAATTAAGGGAGCAAATATATTACTTACCGAAGATAACGAAATCAATCAGCAAGTAGCTCAAGAACTACTCACAGATGTAGGTTTTATTGTTGAAATTGCAAATGACGGAAAAGAATCGGTAGAAATGATTACATCATCAGGTATTCCAAGCAAATACGACCTTGTATTAATGGACCTTCAAATGCCAGTAATGGATGGTTTTAATGCTACCATTGAAATTAGAAAAAGGAAAGAATTCGACAATCTGCCAATAATTGCAATGACTGCTGATGCCATTGTTGGTGTAAAGGAAAAGTGTATTGAAATCGGCATGCAAGATTTTATCAGCAAACCTATTGATCCTGATTATGTTTTCGCAACTCTGACCAATTGGATCAAACCGAGAGAATTGCAGAATGCGAATAATAACAATAACATAACAAATATCGAAAACAAAAAAGAAATAGAAGTCCAAATACCCGAAATTCCAGGCTTAAACATCCATAAACCACTGCAAAGGATGGGTAACAAAAAGAAATTGTATTTAAGTATTCTAAAAAAGTTTTATGCAAACAACCAAAAGTTTTGTTTCGAACTCAGAAAATCAGTTATTGAAAAAGATTTTGAAACTGCTTATCGGCAAATACATACTTTGAAAGGTGTTAGTGGAAGTATAGGTGCAGATACTATTCATGCCAAATCAATTATAGTAGAACAAAGTATTATTGACAAAGATATTTCAAAATTTGAAACAGAAATTGCAATTTTTGAGAAAGAACTATCTGAATTATTTAATCATATTTCCTCTAAACTTGAATTTGAAACACAAACGAAAAACCATTCTTTAAATAAGGAGTTAGTTAAAAAAATCATTCCAAAACTGAAACAACTTTTACAAGAGAAAAATCCAAAAGCAAAAAACTTGCTTAAAGACTTGAATGCTGCCGGATTATCTGGCGATTCCTTTGACGAACTAAAAAACAAAATAACCAAATACGATTTTAAAAATGCCATTTTATGCCTCAATAAAATTGAAAAACATATTTAAAATATTATGAAGACATTATATGAAAATACAATCTTAATTGTAGATGATTCACCTGAGATTATTGATATTATAGTTGATATCCTTGAAGATTTTAACACAAAAATCTCTATCAGCGGCGAAGATGCCTTAGAGATTATTTTTAAAGACGAACCGCCAGACTTAATACTGTTAGACGTAATTATGCCAAAAATGAATGGTTTTGAAGTTTGCAGGCAACTCCGTGCCAACCCGCAGACTATGGAAATCCCAATCATATTCCTAACTATCAAAACCTTGAAAGATGATATTGTACATGGATTCGAAGCAGGTGGCCAAGATTATATCACAAAACCTTTTGATGGACGTGAATTAATTGAACGCATAAAAACTCATCTCGAACTAAAAGCTCAGAGAGAAATACTAAGAAATGTGAATGTTATTCTTGAAGAAAAAGTGCTGAAAAGAACAGAGGAGCTAAAAAATGCTTTAGAAAAACTTGATGATGCAAATAAGGAATTGCAAGGGCTCGATACTGCAAAAAATAACTTTCTAATGATGATAAGCCATGAAATAAGAACTCCACTAAATGGTATAGTTGGTGCCTCCAGTTTCCTAAAAGATACTCTCAATGAAGATTCGGAACTAAGCATTTTTGTCGATATGCTGAATATTTCAGTAGAAAGACTTGAAAAATTCTCAACAACTGCATTGCTCATTACCCAGCTACAAGCCAAATATAAGTTCCCAAGAGAAACTATAAATATTGCTGAACTGGCAGAATACTGCATCAAATATAATGAAGAATCCTCCAAAGAAAAAAATATTGGTATTGTTAAAAACATTGACAATTATGAAATAAATATAGAAGCAAATAAAGGACTCATAGAATATGCAATAAATAGCATCATAAATAACTCTATCAAGTATTCAAAAGAAGGAGATATTGTTCTGCTCAAAATCTATACTAAAGGAACTGAAAAAATTATTGAAGTTAATGACAATGGTAGAGGATTCACTCAAACAGCCATCGAGAACCTATTCAAACCATTTAGCGTAGGCGAACCACATTACGATGATAATGTAGGCTTAAGTTTGAAAGCTGCCAAACATATTATGGAAGCTCATGGAGGAGAAATTAAGGCAAAAAATTTCTTGCAAAGTGGCGCAAGTGTCAGCTTAATATTTAAATGATTTTATAGCAAAAGGAAAATCTAAATTTACCAATATGATTTTTGCAAAAAGAAATAGCAATTCTACATTATGAAAAATTTATACGATAACACTATCTTAATTGTTGACGACACTCCTGAGAATATAGATATTTTGGTTGAACTACTCGAAGACTTTAACACAAAAATTGCCATATGTGGTGAAGATGCACTTGAAGCAGCTTTTGAAGATCCCACTCCTGATATTGCACTACTTGATATTATGATGCCGGGAATGGACGGCTACGAAGTTTGTCGCCGCCTTCGTGCAAACGAAAAAACCAAGGATATTCCGGTAGTATTTCTAACTGCAAAAACTCAGAAGCAGGATATAATAAAAGGCTTTGAAGCAGGAGGACAAGATTATTTAACTAAACCTTTCGATTCGCGGGAACTAATTGAAAGAGTAAAAACCCAACTTGAATTAAAAGAAAAAACAGCATTTCAGATAAAAGCAAAAAATGAACTTGCCATTCAAAATCAACAAATTACAGCAAGTATCAGATACGCACATACTCTTCAAAGTGCATTTCTGCCAAACAACAAAAAGATAGAAAAATACTTTGACAACTATTTTATTCTGAATAAACCAAAAGATATAGTAAGCGGCGATTTTTATTGGCTTTCGCATAAAAACAATAACACATATTTTTCGGTTTCAGATTGCACCGGACATGGAGTTCCCGGAGCACTGATGAGTGTCCTCGGGATTACTTCACTTAACGAAATTATTAATCAATATAATGATTTGTCGGCGGCAGAAATCCTTACTCACCTTAGAAAAATTGTAATATCATCATTAGATCAAACCAACGAGAACAACCAAACTAAAGATGGAATAGACATGGTAGTTTGCAAATACAATCATGAAACAAAAGTTTTACAATTTGCCGGTGCAAACAATCCATTATATATCATTAGAAATGATGAACTAATTGTAACTAAAGGAGACAAAATGCCTGTAGGAATTCATGCTAATGATAAAGTTGATTTTACAAATAATGATTTTCAGATGCAAAAAAATGATGTAATTTATATGTTTTCCGATGGATATGTTGACCAATTTGGAGGAGAATACAACAAAAAATTCAAATCCAAACCTTTTAAAAATCTTCTTCTCGAAATTCATCAAAAACCTATGAACCAACAAAAGCAAATATTGGGACAAAACATAATTGATTGGATGGGCAATTATGAACAAATTGATGATATTTTGGTTATGGGAGTTAAATTCTGATAAAAAACCCTACAAATGCAATATTTTTCAATACTGTAAAATCTCATATTTTCTTAAAAATATTATTCCTTTATTTGAACTTTTTAATGTGCATTTTAAGTAATTATCTTATGAAGAAACTGAATATTATTGCCGCAATTCTTACTATTATTTTTTTAAGCTCATGCTGCGAAACTACTGAAAACAGTCAAACAAACCCAAAAACCAATAGTCCTGAAAACATTTTGGCAAACAATCCGAATTTAGATTCGGATATTATGACACCAGAAGTTTTGTGGACATTTGGTAGAGTAAATAATGTTGAACTTTCGCCAGACAAAAAATACATTTTGTTCGCTGTGAAATATTACGACAAAGAAAAAAACAAGGGACAAAACGATTTTTATACAATTCCTGCCAAAGGTGGCGAAGCAAAAAAAATAACTGAATTCCCGGCAGCAAAATTCTCTGCCAAATGGAGACCAGATGGCAACAAAATTGGATTTCTATGCACAAAAAGTGGTAGTGTTCAGCTATGGGAAATGAAACCTGATGGAACAGACATAGTTCAAATTTCTGAAATTGAAGGAGGAATATCAGGATTTAAATACTCGCCGGCAAATTCAAAAATCATTATTGCTCGTGAAGTAAAATTAGATAAAACTGTAAACGATTTATACTCAGATTTGCCACTTGCAAATGCCCGATTAGAAAACGATTTGATGTATCGCCATTGGGATACATGGCATAATTTCGCCTACTCTCACATTTTCGTTGCTGATTATAAAAATGGAAAAATCTCCAATTTAATTGACATTATGGAAGGAGAAAAATTTGATTCTCCTACAAAACCATGGGGAGGAATGGAAGAAATTACCTACTCGCCAGACGGAAAAAATATTGCCTACACATGCAAAAAACTTAAAGGCAAAGAATATACACTTTCAACAAATACAGATATTTACATTTATAATATTGAAACCGGCAAAACTTCAAATCTAACTGAAGGAATGATGGGCTACGACAAAGTTCCACTTTATTCGCCAGACGGAAAATATCTAGCTTGGGAATCGATGGAAAGAGATGGATATGAAGCCGACAAAAACAGACTTTTCATTTACGATTTCACTACAAAAACTAAAAAATATTACTTAGAAGATTATGACAACAATGTAGGTCATATAACTTGGTCCGATGACAGTAAATTCATCTATTTCATATCTGGAATAAAAGCTAGCGAAGAAATTTTCAGACTGAATATTGAAAATAATGAATTCTTCCGAATAACAGAAGGTATCCACAATTACAGAACAATTGCAATTGGAGAGGACAACACATTGATAGCAACAAAACAGTCGATGTCTTTTCCTACCGAAATATTTTCTTACAATACTAAAGATGGAAAGGAAACTCAAATAAGTTTTGTGAACAAGCCAATTCTCGACCAGCTCACAATGGGCGAAGTAACAAAACGCTGGATAAAAACCACCGACAACAAAGACATGCTCACATGGGTAATTCTCCCGCCTCATTTCGACAAAACTAAAAAATATCCAACTCTGCTTTACTGCCAGGGAGGTCCTCAAGGAACCGTAAGTCAGTTTTGGAGCTACCGCTGGAATTTTCAAATGATGGCAGCAAACGATTATATTATTGTAGCACCAAATCGAAGAGGATTGCCATCATTTGGGCAAGAATGGAACGAGCAAATTAGCGGCGACTACGGCGGACAAAACATGAAAGATTATTTGTCGGCAATCGACGAACTTGCAAAAGAACCATTTGTTGATGAAACAAAACTTGGAGCAATAGGAGCCAGCTACGGCGGATTTTCAGTTTTTTGGCTGGCCGGACATCACGATAAACGATTTAAAGCCTTCATTTCGCACGACGGCATGTTTAATTTCGAAGCACAATATCTCGAAACCGAAGAAATGTTTTTCGTTAATTGGGACCTTGGCGGCGCATTCTGGGAAAAAAACAACAAAATTGCACAACGCTCTTATGCAAATTCACCTCATAAATTTGTCGAAAAATGGGACACGCCTATTTTAATAATTCATGGCGAAAAAGATTTTAGAATTACATATACACAAGGCATGAGTGCTTTTAATGCAGCCGTATTACTCGATGTTCCTGCAGAATTTCTTTATTTTCCTGAAGAAAACCATTGGGTGCTTTCGCCTCAAAATGGAATTCTTTGGCAACGAACATTTTATAATTGGCTTGATAGGTGGTTGAAATAGAATGTTGGAAACTGGAGATTGGAACTCTATCATTTGCAATCATAATTCATAACTCATAATCCATTTTGATTTTAGGCATCGGAACAGACATAATAGAAGTAGAACGGTTCAAAAAACAAATCGAAAAAGTTGATGGTTTGTTAGAAAAGCTTTTCACTGAAAACGAAATACGATATTGCCAGTCGAAAAAATTTCCCGAACAACATCTTGCTGCCAGATTTGCTGCAAAAGAATCGTTTTTCAAAGCAATTGGCACAGGTTGGCGCTATGGATTGCAGCACAACGAAATCGAAATCACTAATGATGAATTAGGCAAACCAAATATTAAAATCACAGGGAAATCTAAAGAAATTTGCGAAAAATACAACATAAAAAATATTAATGTATCTTTATCGCATTTAAAAGAAATAGTTAATGCAGTAGTAATAATTGAAACAAATTAAAATAAGAGAAATGTCGAACATTGGGTCTTACGATGAAAGAATAAAAAACTTTGATTGGTCGATTTCTGAGAAAGAACTTGACTATAAAGATGGAGACAATATTAATATTGGATGGTATTGTTCCGATAGAATTTGCGAAATGGGAAAAGCCAATAAACTTGCCTTGAAGTGGGAAGGTCTTGGAGGTGTTGAGAAAGAATACACTTTCAACGATATTCGCCTTTCAAGTAATACAATCGGTAAATTTCTTCAAAATCTGGGGATAAACAATGGTGACAGAGTTTGCCTGTTTATGGATAAAATTCCTGATCTATATTTTGGACTTCTTGGAGTGCTAAAAATTGGTTCTATTGCACAACCTTTATTTTCAGCATTTGGAGACGAATCGTTATATGTAAGATTAGATAATGCAAAAACCACAGCAATTTTAACCCAAAGAAAACATGTTTCTAAGGTAAGAAAAATATTGAAAGATATGCCTTATTTGAAGCATATTATCATTGTAGATCACGATGGGAAAAAACCACTGAAAGAGCGAGAGATTGCATTTTCCGTAGAAGAAGCAGAAAAAGTAGAAAATCTTGAAATTTTTCCAACAAAAGCAGAATCTCCTTCAATTTTGCATTATACCTCAGGAACAACAGGTCAACCAAAGGGAGTAAAACATGTACATTATTCATTAATATCGCAGTACTTAACTTCAAAATGGGTTTTAGACCTTCAGGAAGACGATATTTATTGGTGTACTGCCGATCCGGGATGGGTTACAGGAACATCATACGGAATTATCGGACCATGGAGCCTCGGAATCACACAATGCGTTCTCGACACCGGTTTCTCGGCTGAATCATGGTATGCCTTCATCCAGAAAAACAAAGTAACTATGTGGTATTCTGCACCAACAGCCATTCGCTCGTTGATGAAAGCAGGAAACGATTTAATAAAAAATTATGACCTTTCATCTTTACGTCATTTGGCTAGCGTTGGCGAACCACTTAATGCAGAAGCAGTTATATGGTCGGAAAAAGTTTTCGGATTAGCATTTTACGATACTTTCTGGCAAACAGAAACCGGCTCGATGATGGTAACAAATTATCCGGGAATGAAAGTTAAACCAGGCTCAATGGGCAAACCTTTTCCGGGGATTATAGCAGCAGTACTCGATCCTAAAACTTTTGAACCAATTCACGAAGCAAACAAACCCGGGCTAATTGCGTTTAAACCAGGCTGGCCAGCAATGATGCGTACCTACTGGGAAAACGAAGAAACTTATAAGAAAAAGTTTGAAAATGGTTGGTATTTATCCGGCGATAGATCAACCATCGACAAAGATGGATATTTCTGGTTTGTTGGTCGCGACGACGATGTTATAAATACAGGTGGGCATCTTGTGAGTCCTTTCGAAGTAGAATCGGCTCTCTTGGAACACGAAGCAGTTGCAGAATCGGCAGTTGTAGCAAAACCAGATGATGTAAATATGGAAGTTGTGAAAGCCTTTGTAACCCTAAATTCCGGCTTTGAAGCTAGCGAAGAACTTGAACTGAAAATTATGAATTTCATTAGGAAAAAGCTCTCGCCACTGGCAATGCCACAAGAAATTGAATATATGGACAAATTGCCAAAAACCCGAAGTGGAAAAATTATGAGACGTATGCTTCACGCAAAAGAATGGGGCGAAGAAATTGGCGATACATCAACACTTGAAGATGATTAGTAATGGCTGACTAGAAAACTCCAAAATCTTCGTTACGCTCACCTTGAAAATTGGTCATTTACAAAAGTAAACTCCCAGTTTTCAAGATTTCGCAAGCCTTGATTTTGTAGCCTTCTAATCAACCATTAAAAATAATAGTTAATTATAAATTCATTTATTAATAAAGTTAAAAATAAAAAAATGGCAAACACAGAAGAAATTAAAGAAGTTGTATTAGAGTATGTTATTGAAGAATATCTTGAAGACGAAGACGAGGAGCTATCATACGATTCTCCACTTATTTCAGGTGGAATAGTCGATTCCTTTTCAATGGTTTCGCTCAAGAGATTTTTAGAAATGAAATATAAAATTTCTATTCCAGACGAAAAAGCAAGCCCAGAAGCATTCGACTCAGTCAATAAAATTACAAAATTGATTGAAGAGTTTATAGGATAAAAAAATATGAAAAGTTAAAAGTGAAATCCCGATTTTTTTAAAATGCAATTGGGATTTTATTTTTAAATATAAAGTAGTTATCAATTTTCAATCAACAATTATCAATTTTCAATTAAACAATTATGGCTTACAGTGATAAAATTAGAGGCTTATATCAAGAGCAAATAGAAGATATAAAAAAAGCAGGAATTTTCAAGCAAGAAAGATTTATTAAATCTTCGCAGGCAGCCGACATAGAGGTAGAATTTCCTGTTGGTTCCGAAAAGAAGAAAGTAATAAATATGTGTGCAAACAATTATTTGGGTTTGTCTTCTCATCCCGATGTTGTAAAAGCCGCACACGAAGGACTTGATACTCGCGGCTATGGGATGTCTTCGGTTCGTTTCATTTGTGGAACACAGGACATTCATAAAGAATTAGAGCAGAAAGTTACCGAATTTCTTGGGACTGAAGATACAATTCTTTTTCCATCCTGCATGGATGCTAATGCAGGAGTTTTCGAAGCAATTCTTAACGATGATGATGTGATGATATCAGACCGTTTGGTACATGCTTCAATTATTGACGGAATAAGATTGTGCTCAGCAATGCACGACACATTCAAACATTCCAACTTGAAACATCTTGAAAAGAAGTTAATTCTTCATAGCGACAAACGATTGAAAGTTGTAATTACCGACGGTGTTTTTTCAATGGATGGCGATACTGCAAAACTTGACGAAATGGTTGAACTTTGCGAAAAATACGATGCACTGCTTTTTGTTGACGATTCTCACTCGTCGGGTTTTATTGGAAAAACAGGTCGCGGAACACACGAACATTGTGGCGTTATGGGCAAAATCGACATAATTACTACAACTTTTGGAAAAGCACTTGGAGGTGCCTCAGGAGGTTGCGTTTCAGGACGTAAAGAATTAGTGGAAATGTGCCGCCAGAAAGCAAGACCATATCTATTTTCAAACACTATCGCTCCGGTTGTAGTTGCAGGAATTATTAAAGTTCTCGACACCCTTTCGGGAAATACCGAACGTCGCGACAAACTTGAAATAAATACTGCCTACTGGCGAAAAGGCTTGCTCGAAGCAGGTTTTGTTTTGAAAGAAGGTGATACACCAATAGTTCCGGTAATGTTGTTCAATGCAAAACTATCGCAAGATTTTTCAAGAGACTTATACGATGAAGGAATTTACGCAATAGGATTTTTCTTCCCCGTAGTTCCGAACGGTCAGGCTCGAATCAGAACACAGATTTCTGCCGGACACGAAATTCATCATTTAGACAAAGCACTTGCAGCTTTCAAAAAAGTTGGCGAAAAATATGGAATTCTTGGTAAAACAAAACAAGAAATTATTGAGATGTATGGGCAGTAACAATTGTTAATAATAATTGACAATTTGTAAAAAATTGACTTTGAAAAGGGAATTGGCTTTGGTGGTGATTCCCTTTTTTTTATAAAATTTAATGAAACTCATTTTGCAAAGTCTAAAAGTTTCTCCTCCCAAAATACATACCCAACAAAAACAAAAAACAATAAACTACTAACCAAAAGTGTAAAAACCTGATTTATTTCAGGAACAAAGCGGCTAATTGCGTATAAAACCAAAGCTATGACAAAATATTTGGCTATTGGTAAAACTTCGTATTTTATTTTGTAATGTTTTTTGCCCCAGAAAAAAGAGAGTAGCATCATAGAAAAATAGCAGAAAAAAGTTGCCCAGGCTGAGCCGAGATAGCCAATCTTTGGAATTAGAATAATATTCAGAACTATTGTAATTGTTGCACCGAATAGTGCAATATATGCACCATACATAGTTTTGCTTGTGAGTTTATACCAAATTGATAAATTATAGATTATGCCAAGAAATAGATTTGCAAGCAAAAGTATGGGTACCACATTCAGCCCCGAACGATAATCTTCGCCAATAAAATATTTTAGAACAGAAAGATATAAGGTAGCTCCCAAAAATATTGTAAGCCCAAAAATCACGAAATATTTCATAATAAGCGAATAATCGCTTTTCGACCGACTGTTTTTGGCATGTGCAAAGAAAAATGGCTCGGCTGCATATCGAAAAGTTTGAATAAATAAAGTCATCAATAGTGCAACTTTATAATTTGCATTATAAATCCCAATTTCCGACATTGGATTTACATTTTCGGTCGACAAAAATTTCAACAAAATTCTATCTAAAACTTCGTTGATGGTGCCTGCAAAACCTACCACCAGCAATGGCAGCGAAAATGCAAGCATCCGTTTCAGCAGACCAAAATCGAAACTGATTTTCACATTGAACATTTCCGGCAGGAGAATAATCAATATTAAAATATTTGCAATTAAATTTGAAATAAAAACATAGCCAACACCAATTTCCGACGAATAAATTGACAGCAAAACAGAATTTTGATTTTCCTTAATATAATAAGGACAAAAAATCAGAAAAAACAGAATCAGGCCAATGTTTGCAAAAATGAAAATCAACTTGATAGTAACAAATTTTATTGCTCTGTTCTGATGTCGCAGTTTTGCAAAAGGAATTGCCATCAAGCAATCCAGACCAACAATTATTGAAAGCCAAATTATATATTCAGGATTTTCGGAATAGTCAAGAAAATTTGCAATCGGTTGAGCAAAAACTATCATCAAAATAATGAAAACCGAAGATGTTGCAAACAAAGAAATTAGGCTGGTTCCAAAAACCTTATTGAAGCTTTTTTCAGTTTCCGAAAATCGGAAAAATCCCGTTTCCATTCCGTACATTAATACAATCATCAGAAAAGCTACATATGAAAATAACTCTCCCACAATACCATAAATTTCCGGTTCGAAAATTCGTGTATATAATGGTACCAGAAAATAGTTTAACAATCTGCCAACAATACTACTTGCACCATAAATAGCGGTTTGGCCAATAAGTTTTTTTAATGGATTCAATTTTTATAGCGGTTTGGCTACGCCCAGTCAGAGATTTCTAAGCATTGCCGTTTCAATTTATTTTTAATTATAATTATTTGCATTATATTTCAATCTATCGTCAAAAAACCTTGTTGAGTAATGCCTTTGTTGGCAAAAATCCCATTATTCATCCATTCAGTTTTCTAAACTAATCCCTTCTATTCGTTCAAATTCTCGAGTATTCCGAGTTACCATAGTCAAGTTATTTACAATAGCTGTTGATCCAATAAATAGGTCCAAATCTCCAATTGTTTTACCAATAGATTTTAATCTAGCTTTTTCTTTACCATAAATTCTCATGCAATTTAAAATCGGCAAAATTTCAATTTGGTCAGCAAATTCTTCAACTACTTTTAGATTTTTATCAACTTTTTGACTTTTTTCTGCACCGTAAATCAATTCTGCTAAAGTAATTTCTGAAATAGCGAAGTTCTCAAATCCAATGTTTTCAATTTTTTCCTTTAATCCAAATTGACCTTTGAAATAGTATATACAAATATTGGTATCAATCAAGTAATCCATTAAAGTCTTCAATTTCACGGTTATTAACTCTATCAGCTTTTAAATCCTCAACAATCTCATCTGCATTCCTATCGTCTTCCCATGCTCCAAAACATGAAGAAAAATCACGCTTCATTTTATCGTCAGTATCTATTGACTGAGTTAACTTAATTATCAAATTCTTTTTGGTTTCATTGTCCCAATTTCTCATGAACCTGAAGTAACTATCGACCAATTTATTTCCTATTGCTGCTTCCATTTTAATTTCCTTTTATACAAATTTACATCTTATTATTGAAATGTCAATCTTAAAACTTCCTCTTGCATTTTTGCTAATGGTTTGCAAGTATGAACAGGCGGGCGTTTTGAAACACTTACTTTCAACTTACAACGAATTCTATTTTATGGTTTAATTTTCATTCCATCATTCTATGCCCGCTTGATTAAACTTGCTATAATCGGCAGCAATTTTTAATGTTTACCAATTATTGGCTTCAATTCTCTTGCAATTTAAACAATCAAATATCTCATTTTATAATGTTCAATATCTGCTTCAACAAACTTTTCGCCATACTCTACAAAACCATTTTTTTTGTAAAAATTAAAGGCGGCTATTTGTGCATGCAAATAAATTGTTTTGCCAAGAGTTTTTGTATCCTCCAAAATTTTGTCTAAAATATGCTGTCCGATTTTCAAATTTCTATGCGATTTCAAAACTGCAAATCTCTCCAATTTGATTCCTTTTTCGGTTTCTCGCCAACGAGCAGTACCCACAGGTTTATCATCGAAAAAGGCTAAATATTGAGCTGAGATATTGTCCAGCCCATCGAATTCTAACTTTTTTTCAACTTTTTGCTCTACTACAAAAACTATTGATCTGATGTTGGTAGCAGCCGCAAATAATTTTTCGTTCTCAAATCTAAATTTAATAATTTCTATCATATCTTTTATGTGTTTTCAATCGGATCTACATAAATTGTAGCAAAAATCCCAAGTTTCTCTTTAATTAATTTTACAAAACCCGAACTAATTGAATGAACTTCTTCGAGCTTCATATCTTTTGGCAATCGCATGTGAAATGTTATTTCGTGATGGTTGCCATAGCTATGAATATGAAAATGATGAATTTCCATATCGTGCGGATAAATTTGCTCTGATAGTTCATTTATTGATTTTATGAGTTTATCATCAGGTTTTTGTCCAAGCAAGGTATCAATTGCATCTTTAAGAATTTTGTAGGTAGCATGAAAAAGGAATAAAGCAATCAGAATTCCTAGAACACCATCGATCCACCAAAAAAATCTGTTTAGGAAAATTCCGACAAGTAAGACTACCGATGAAAGAGCATCGCTTCTGTGATGCCAACCATCGGCAACAAGACTTTTAGAATTGACTTTTTTTCCGGCCCAGAAAGCGTATCGAGCAAGCGCCTCCTTAGCAATTACAGAAATAAGTATTACAACAACTGCTATAATTCCATAATTAGCTGATTCGTTTTCTTTGAGCTTGTGAAACGATTCGATAATAAAATTGAAACCTATGATAGCAATGAATAAACCAATAATTATTGCTGCAATCAATTCTGCTCTACCATGCCCGAAAGGGTGATTTTTATCGGGAGGTTTCGATGATATTTTATTTCCGAACAACAAAATTATTGATGATAAAGAATCCGACAAAGTGTGCCAGGCATCAGCAATAATTGCAAGCGAGCCAGATATAATTCCTGCCCAATATTTTAGAATAAATAAAAACAGATTTGTTACTATTGATAGCATAACCTCAATATTCACATATCTGTTTCGTTGGTCTTTTTTTTCAGTTTTCATAACAAAATAAAATCAAGCAAATATAGATATTTCATGTTTAAGCTGAATAATTTTAATTTTACAAAAAAATTGTAATTTATGTTTGAAGAATACCCAAAAGTCCGTTCTGTATTACCAAAAGAATACAAAGAAATCTATCAAAAGCACTATATGTCGAACAGAGAAGGATTGTCGAAAGCTTCGTGGATAACACAAAAAATGGAAAGTTGGATGCACAAAAAAGTTGCCGCCGATTTGCAAAATTCAACAAAAAAGAAAAAAACTTTAGAAATTGGAGCCGGCACACTTAATCATTTAAAATACGAACCCCAAACTGCTGATTATGATATAGTTGAACCTTTTACTGAATTATTTGAAAAATCGGAAAGGAAAAAACGTATTAAAAACATTTTTACTGATATTTCGCAAATCCCTAAATCTCAACAATATGAAAGAATAATAAGTATTGCAACATTAGAACATTTAGAACATCTGCCACAGGTTGTAGAAAATGTCGCCCTATTACTTTCAGAAAATGGAACTTTTCGTGTTGCAATTCCTAACGAAGGAACTATACTTTGGAAATTGGGATGGAAATTTACTTCTGCTATCGAATTTAAACTAAAATACAAACTGGATTATGATATAATTATGAAGCACGAGCATTTAAACACTGCCAACGAAATTGAGAAAGTTCTTCAATATTATTTCAGATCAGTGAAATGCAGCGTTTTCGGTATAAGCAAAAAATTTGCATTTTATCGATTTTATGAATGTAAATAGTGAAACTATTGTCATGTCAAGTATATTTTTGCTGTTAAGACGAAGTAATTTTTCTGTTTTGCAAAATGAGAAAAAGTAAGTAGTGTTTCTAAGTATAGCCATAGCTAAGCTAATCTTTTTATTGTGAATCAAAACTGGGAAAGAACGAGAATTGGGCTGAAAAGATATGCTTGATATGACTATAAATTCGTTTTAAGCCTCCTCAATAATTCTTAATAATTCATTCAAATCTTCAATTTTTTCGGCTTGCACCAATTGCTTGTATGATGCTATCAAATTATTTATCAATCTTACAACAATATTGACATTCGAACAAGGTAAATAATAGCTAGCTTGCGGTTTAAGCTTCTGTTGTTTTAAAAATACATCAATTTCTGTTTTATTAAAAACCAATCCTCTATTGAAGGGATTAAGGTAGAATAAAACCTTTTCGTTATGGTCGCCCTCAGCAAGGCTTAAGGTACTTAACTCGTCAATATATGCGAGAATAAAATTCTTCGGAAGATTTATACCATAAATAGGAATGTTTAGTTGCTGAGATACAGCAGAATATATAATAGCCAAACTAATTGGACTACCCTTTTTCGCATCTAAAACTTCGTTGATGAAAGAATTTTTCGGGGCATAATAATTTAAAGTATTCCCTGAAAATTTATGAATGTCGAAAAAGATATGATTTATCACCTTTACTTTTTCGAGAGCGGTAAGATTTGGGTTTATTTCAAGCCAGATGTCGTGGCTGATTTTTCCAACTTTATCAGAAATTTCTTTAAATTCTAAATCAGGATATTGGTATTTTGCAATTAAATAAGTACCCAACAAAATATCGGTAGCTCCGGACTTTACCCAATCCGACAAGTTCATTTTTAGTGAATTAAACTGAATTATTGAAATAATTTTTTTTGTCCTTTCCTGAACCATCTCATTTAAAGACGATTCCCAAGTTTTTTCGAGAATTGCTAATGCATCAAAACCTTGGTCAACTATTTGTGGTTCAATCGCTTCATAAACCTCATTCGATGGGTCATCAATTAATTTTAGTAGGTATTTCAATTTTGATTCATCCATTTATCTGCCAGCAATTATGAAAAATAAGTTATGAATTATAAACTGTTTATTTAGAAATTCTATCTAATACTTCTTTTATTAATTTTCTTACAATTTGCTTATAATCTGCACTATACTGATGTAAAATCCTGTTAGCAATTATTGCAACAAAAGTCAGGGCATTATGTCCCATCAATTTCGACAAACCAAAAATTGCCGAACTTTCCATCTCAAAATTTGTTATTTTATTTCCCTTATATTCAAATTCTTCGATAGAGTTATTCAGTGAAGGATTTGCGAGTCCCAGTCTTAACACCCTTCCTTGAGGGGCATAAAATCCGGGAGCAGAGATTGTTATACCCTGTCGAATTCCATCTCCAATTTTATTCAATAAGTTTGCCGAGGCATCGACAAAATAAGGTGCAGATAGAGACTTATTCCAATTTGTGTGTTTCACAAATTCGTTTTCAATTTCTATATTACAAACTTTATCTCTATTTGCATAAAAATTCAAAAGACCATCGAAACCAATTGCCATTTTTGAAACAAGGTACGAATCAATTGGGATGTCTTTTTGCAAAGCTCCCGAGGTTCCAATTCTGATGAAATTCAAGCTTTTATGCTTTTCTTTTATTATGCGCTTTTGTAAATCAATGTTTGCTAAAGCATCAAGTTCATTTACAACAATATCGATATTGTCTGTGCCAATTCCGGTAGATATTACCGAAATTCGGGTATTATTGTAATATCCTGTGTGAGTAATAAATTCTCTATTTTGAATTTTAAATTCTATTGATTCAAAAAATGATGAAACTGACTCTACTCTCCCCGGATCGCCAACTAAAATAATTGTATCTGCAATTTGTTCAGGTTTCAAATGCAAATGAAAAATACTTCCGTCTGCGTTTAAAATCAATTCTGATGATGCTATTTTTTTCATAAAAAATAATTTATTGTAATTCAAATTTATAAAAATTTATTGAATATTCAAATTTGAGTCTGATACGAGAAGTCGCAAAAAAAATTAGCCACAAATTCACTGATTTTGACAGAAACTAAATCTATGATAATCAGCAAATTTATGGCAAGTTTTCTTAAATTTTCGTTTTTCTGAGTAGAGCTAAATTTTCAAATAAGATTCAATCTATTGTTAGGAATATAATGTATCCTCTTCAGATTATTCAACTATTCTCAGTTTTCGAAATGAGACTATGCACTTTCGCAAGGCATTTTTCTATCAACTTTTTTCACTAATCCTTGTAGAACTTTTCCCGGACCAACTTCAGTAAATGAACTTGCTCCATCTGCAATCATATTTTTTACAGTTTGTGTCCAGCGAACCGGAGCTGTCAATTGCGAAATTAAGTTTTGCTTAATTTGTGCAGGATCAACCGAAGGTTTCCCACTTACATTCTGATAAACAGGGCAAATAGGTATTGAGAAATTTGTAGCATTGATTGCTTCTTCAAGTTCAATTTTTGCAGGTTTCATAAGTGGCGAATGAAAAGCTCCACCTACTTTAAGTTTTATTGCTCTTTTATGTCCTAATTCGGCAAGTTTTTCAATTGCCAAATCAACTCCCTTGAAAGAGCCTGAAATTACTATTTGACCATCGCTATTGAAATTTGCAGGCACAACAACTTCATCGATTTCGTTGCAAACTTTCTCGACAATTTCGTCTTCAACTTTCAAAATTGCAGCCATAGTTGACGGTTCGGCTTCGCAGGCTTTTTGCATTGCCTGTGCTCGTTTCGACACTAATTTTAATCCATCTTCGAACGATAGAGCATTGTTGGCAACCAATGAAGAAAATTCTCCGAGCGAATGCCCGGCAACCATTTCGGGTTTGAAACTATCTCCCAATGTTTTTGCAAGAATTACCGAATGCAGAAAAATTGCAGGCTGCGTAACTTTTGTTTGACGAAGGTCTTCGTCGGTACCTGAGAACATCAAATCTGTGATTCTAAATCCAAGAATTTCGTTTGCTTTTTCGAATAGTTCTTTTGCTAAATCTGAGTTTTCATATAGGTCTTTTCCCATTCCAACAAATTGGGCACCTTGTCCCGGAAATACATATGCTTTCATAATTTTTCTTAAATTTTTAATAATTGACAAAAATAGAATAAATTAACAACTCCTAAGAAATCCAACACTCGAATTTATTTATTCCCCAAATAAATTTTAGTTTTTTTGTATCTGTACTCGTTTGGAGAGAATTACAGGCAACAAATGAAATTATTGTTAAGATAATTCCATACATGAATAATAGTTTTTTCATTTTTAATAAATTAAGGTCAAGGATATTAAAAGAAGTCAAAATTATGGCAAAATTTGAAATAAGTCCCGCATAAATAAATATCTTCTATAATTTGGTTTAAGAAAAATGAACAAGCTTCTGATTTTTAATAATCATCCATAAAATTACTGGAATTCCAATCAAGGCAGTAATAGAATTTATTGGCAAGTTCGATTCGGTTCCGGGCAATTGCGAAATAATATCGCTAATAAGCATAACAATGGAACCTACAAAAATAGTTGCAGGGATCAGGAAATTATGATTTGCAGTTTTAAAAATCATTCTTGTAATATGCGGAACTGCAATACCGATGAAACCAATTGGTCCGCAAAATGCAGTAACACTTCCAGCCAAAATGCTTGTACTTAAAAAAACCGATATTCTTGCGAGTCTAATATTTAATCCCATACTTTTTGCATAGTTTTCGCCAAGAAGCATGGCATTGAGCATTTTTGCAGAAAAAAAAGATAAAATCAATGCAAAAATAATACTTGGGGCTAAAATTTGTAAATGCGAATTTGTTACTCCGCCAAGATTTCCCATAGTCCAGATAATGAATGCTTTAAGCATAGATTCGCTACTAAAATATTGAAGAATACTTACAATAGCAATTGTTGCACTTCCGAACATAATTCCAAAAATCAGGATTGTCATTATATCTTTTACACGTAAAGATACAATTAGAATTAGCAAAAGAATCAAACCTGAGCCAAGCCAAGATGCAATTGCAATCGACCAGCTTCCTAAAAATCCACTAATGTTTGCTACAAAAAAAGAAGAAAATCCTAAAACCACAATGGCAACCCCAAGACTAGCACCAGCACTTATGCCCAATACAAATGGTCCGGCAAGTGGATTTCTAAAAATAGTTTGCATCTGCAAACCACTGACCGAAAGTGCCGAACCGGCAAGAATAGCTGTTATAACTTTCGGAATTCTAAATTCAAAAATTATAATCTTAAATTGTGGATTTGAAGTTTCGTAACCAAAAATTATTTTTATAATATCGATAACCGGAATTTTAACCGAACCAAGAAATAAATCAAGAATTACAAATATGATTGTAATAATTGATAGAATTGTGAATATGTAGAAATATTTTGATTTCATCAATTATTTTTTTTGAGTTTTGAAAACTCAATTTTTGGCTATTTTAGATACTATTTGCAAAATGTGTAAAAATACTATTTTATAATAAAATCTTTTGGATTCATCAACGGACTAACTTGAATTTCAACTTTACGTACATTTGCCCAAGAAGGACCATTATGACACCATGCAACAAAAAGTTCGAGATTTCCTTCTTCAGCTTCAGCCTCAATAAAAACCGAGCCATTCGATAAGTTTTTAACTGAACCACAAATATTTAGCTCTTTAGCTTTTTTGTGGGCAGAATATCTGAATCCTACATTTTGAACTCTTCCGGAAATGGTTAACATCAATGATTTTTTCATCTCAAATTTGCTTAGGATAGTTTTAAAATATTGGTTTATAATAAAATAGCTTATGTTGCGGTAAAATTTCGGGATGAAAAATATGGATTAAATCTTTTAAAATAAGATGTGGGTTTACAATTCCAGATTCCCAATAATCGTTTCCTCCATAAAGATTTTGCCTTGCATTGTTGTTAAAAAGCATTTTATTTTTTATGGCAGCAATTTGTTTGAAACGGCTATCGACAGCCGAAATTTCCTTTGCACTATTTGCAATTCCAATATTTATCCAAATATCTGCATCGGCAGATTTTTCGAAAGCCGATTCGATGCTAAGTGCCAAACTTTCGTGAGACAGATTGTTTTTCCACAAATAATTTCCGCCTGCATCGCCAATAAATTTAGCTGCAAAACTGTTCCCACCTCCAACAAACCATGTATCTTTCCATGGCAATCCGGTCATTATAATAGGTTTCCAATCTGCTTTTTCAACAAGTTGTTTGTAATTGCAATATTCGCTTTCTATTTTTGAAAATTCCTTTTCAGCAAAATCAAGTTTGTCGAAAAATAGTGCAAAAAATTTAAGCCATTCGGCTTTTCCAAGTGGTGTATTTTCAAGATATTCAGCAATAATTACCGGCTGAATATTAAGTTCTTGTAATTTATTTAAAGAATTTAAGGCTTCGCTTCCTACCCCATAAATAAACACTACATCGGGATTTAGTTTTACGATCGTTTCAAAATTTAGGTTGATTTCGCTACCCACTTCACTAATTTTTTCATCGGAAAAGTTTTGCAGAATTTCTTGACTAAATATTTGTTTATGGTCTGAAATTCCAACAATTGTTTGCTGCTTGTCAAGAAAATCGATCATCGCAACATGTGTTGTCGATAAACAAATTACTCTTTCAACAGGAGTTTTTATATGATTTTTTTTACTGAAGTTGGTCGGATTATTTTGGCTTTTTGAAGACAAAATATATTCATACGAAATTCCTTTGGCTCCCTGCCATGGATTGAAAACCAAAAGTTTCTTGTATTTTTCGTAATTTCTGATTTCAAACCCTTTAGAATGTTCAACTTTGACATTTGTGAAATCTCCATCAATTTCTGCCTCTACTGTACTTGTTTTTGAAAAATTGCAGGAGGCAAATAAAAAAACTAAGTTTAAAAAAAAAGAGATTGAAAAATATTTTTGAAATTTGATGTCTGGGATTTCAAATTTTACGGTAGGATTATTCATATCAAAAAAACTGTTCAATAAATTCTCATATATTCCTGAAAATTACAGAACTATAATTTTTTTGGTTACGGAAATATCTTCAGAAACAATATTAACAAAATATAAACCTGGTGGATTATTTGAAAAGTCTATGTCAATTTGATGGGCATTCTTAATATTTTTTGAAAATACAAATTTTCCCAAACTATTGAATACTTTAAGATTAATGTCGGTTTCTTTGTCGAAAGAAATTGTTGCTATATCATTTGTAGGATTTGGAAAAACATTTATTTCTTGTAAAACATTTTCAATCTCTTCCTGATATACAACTTTGCAAGTAATTGGTTTTATTGCAAGTGAAGAATTGAAATCTTCGAAAAGCGAAAAATCTGTTAATCTTATCCAGTTGGTGGACGATCGAATAAATAATGTATTAAACTCGCCTTCTCCCCTATTGTCAGCCATACTTGTAGCAAAATTATCTCCTTCAATATAATAAATTTCGTATCCAACAAAAAAATCACCACTGACAGGCACATCGTTATCGAAATGAAAATGGTGATAAAAATTTGAAGTCATTTGACTGAGGTACACATCTTTATATCCTAAAAGCTCGCCGGGAATGGTGTCTCCATCATATATTTTAAACCTAACTTTCGATGTGCTGTAATTGTAACTAGAAATAGCAACCGGGACAATAAGTCCACTGACATATTCATAGTTTTCAGTATTTACAAATAAATCGGCATATTCATTTATCCCAAGTCCGTTGTGCCCTGGGATTAATCCCCATGGTTGAACTTCAAGTGTCATTAGCGAATCGTAGGGAGAACAATTGCTTAAAGTATCGCACATTTCAGGTATTGGGATTTCTTCAGAAACTTTTATATAATCTTCTTTTATTAAATAATTAGTACCGTGAGAATTAGCAACGGTTAAGGAAACATCATAAGCTCCATGATTATAATAAATAATTTCTGGTGGAAATTGACCCTCAAACGAAGAAGGAACTCCGCCCTCGAAAGACCAAAACCATGAGGTTGGATTAAAGCTTGAAAGATCTGTAAAAAAAACTGTATCGCCTTCCATTATACTGCTGTCTGAGGCTAAAAAAATTGGTATTGGCGGAGCTGAATCAACAACATGAATATAATCTATTTTTATAATTGAATCTATTTGAAAACCTTTGGTAACAATCAATT
The DNA here is from genome assembly GCA_018692315.1 of Bacteroidota bacterium. Classification (NCBI taxonomy): domain Bacteria; kingdom Pseudomonadati; phylum Bacteroidota; species Bacteroidota bacterium. The sequence continues at coordinate 23,769 of JABHKC010000198.1, forward strand.
TCACAGAAAAGTAGCCAAGACTGCTATATGTTATGTTGGTTGGATTTTGATCGTTTGAATTTTGAGGAGTAGCACCATCGAAAGTCCATTCCCAACCTTCGGGCAATGGATTAGACAAATCGGCAAAATCAACTGAACCGCCAACTACAAATTCAAGAATATTTCCTGAAAAGTCTGAAATCAAATCAACGCATGTTTGAGTAATTCCTCCATTTTCTACTATAGTTTGAGTTGAATTTGAAATTACCAAATCTTGCTCAATAATTGAATGGTCAGGAGCTATCAAAATTGCGGTTGGAAATGAAGTAATGCCAATTCCATATTCGCTGACCACAATGTTTCCACCGCCGTTTATTCCACTGACAGTTGGATATTCTATTCCATAATTAAACACAAACTGCTGAACGTCAGCATCGTTTTCGCCCCAATTTATAGCGAAAAACAAAACATTTCCATCGTTGCATCCAAAATCGGTATAAGATTGATTTATATATGAAACTGAATCCTGACTTTGAGGATTTCCGGAAGTGAAAAAATAAATTACGACAAAATTGCCGCTATTCAAATAGTTAAATAAATTTAGTTGAAAACCATTTATGTCGGTTACATTAAAATCGACAGCGGTTGTTAATGGTGTCTGCGAATTTGCAGAAAAACTTGTTATATATAATACGCTCAAAAATATTAAAAATCTCTTCATTTTTCTTTTACATTAAAACAATTTCATAGATAAAAAACCTAATCAAAATTTTATTCAAAACTACTTCATTTAACGAAAGAAGGCAAATATTATGGTCTTCAGCCAATATTTGCCTTCAAAAAGTATATTATAGTTCTTATTTAAAACTTATTTTATTATCGATACTTTTTTAGTAAATATCTTATTCTCAGCAATAAAATTAATGAAATAAATTCCATTGGCTTGATTTCTAAAATCTATCGTAAAATGTGTATCTGAAATTTTATTATTTAGAATATTAATTCTGTTTCCTAGAATATCGAAAATCTGAATGCTGCTTTTTTTACTATTTATATTCACTAAATTTATGTTTACATAATCGTAAGATGGATTTGGATAAACAAGAATTTCGCTTTCTGGCAATGGTTCGTACTCAATATTTAATGATTTGCAAACTATTGGTTTGATTGCTAATGAACTGGTCATGCCAGAATCTATATATGTATCCTGAATATGAGTAATTGGCAACCATTGACTATCAAAATTTACATAAAGAGTACTATTGCCATTCATCCCTCTATCTGCAGCCATACTTGCTGCAAAATAGTCTCCTTCGACATAAAAAACCTGATAGCCAATACAAAAATCTCCTGAAAGCTCTACCGGCTGAGAGAATTCTATAATATGTTCAAAATTTGGTGTCATTTCATAAATAAATACATCTTGCTGTCCTAAAACAGTTGTTGGAACTACATCTGGTCCAGGCAAAGTATCGTAGCCCGGAATTGAATCTACATCCCAAATTTTAAATCTAATTTTAGAATTATTAATTGTACTTGTCGAAATCTCAACCGGAACTTTCAGTGCTGAGATTTGAGTATATTCGTAAACAATTCCCATTGTATCAGACAAAATCGGATTGATAAAAAGGTCGGCATATTCTGTAATATTGTAGCCATTTTGTCCGGGAATTACCCCACCTACATTCACTTCTTGAGTCATCAGAGAGTCAAATCCTTCTATGTTAGACAAAGTATCGCATGATGCAACTATTGGTATTTCAGGATTTACAGTAATATAAGCATTTTTTGTAATGAAATCGATCCCATATGGATTTTCAGCAGTTAATGAAACACTATATGTGCCTGTATTATAGTAATAAATGTCTGAAGGATTTTGGTCGGTTGAACTTGTTGGATATCCTCCTTGAAATGTCCATGTCCAAGTATCTGGTCCACCAGTAGTTAAATCAAGAAAATCTACATTATCTCCTACAGAAATTACAGTTGTAGTAGCAACAAAATCGGCAATAGGTGGCCCTGGTGGCACTACATTTATTTGCTTAGTTTCTATATCGGAACCGGTTGCATTGGTTATAGTTAGTGAAACATTATAAGTTCCTGCAGTATCATAAATAATACCTGTTGGATTTTGCGAATTTGATGTGCCTGGAATTCCTCCTTCGAAAACCCAGCTCCAGGACGTTGGACTTCCAGTTGAAAGGTCAGTATAATCAATAGTTCCTCCTTCGACTACAACAATCAAACTTGAGGTGAATTGAGCATTTGCTTCATTTCCATAGCAATAGTCTCTTCCATCAACTGTCAAAACACCAGTATTATTTGGGTCTAACCAATCTTTTAATCTTTCGGTTGCAGCAGAACCATTCTGGTCCCAGGAATACGACAACTTTCCATACAAATCTGGCGATCCGGTTGCGGTACAATACGAACTTCCTCCAGTTAAATCACCTACAATTAATCCATTAGAATTAAAAATTGGTGAACCGGATGAACCACCTTCGGTAACACCATGTCCATTGGTTGTTGCATCCCAAGTTACTCTCCAGTGAGAGTCAACTCCACTTCCATTCCAATCGCTTGTTGTCAGAGTAGAGCCAAAAGTTGATATTTTTTTAATATCTCCTGAAGGATGGTGAATACTAACACCACTTGATGCAGCAATGTTTTCTCTATCCCATCCATTAAAATATGGCTCATACAATTCAGGAACTTCTTGATTTAGAAGCACTAAATGAAAATCTGAGCCAGCTGTTCCGCCATTTCCACCTCTTGATGTTAGTGTGCAACCTGTAATCGATTGGCTTTCTAAATTGCCCTGAGCTGAAGGGTTTGCACAATCAGGAGCTTCATAATTGAAGTAAAAAATCCATTGATCGTATTGTTGTTGAGTTGCTCCACCTCCGCAATGATCTGCTGTTAAAACATATGGTGTACAATCGTCTTCTTCAGTATTAATAAGGGAGCCTGAACACCAACCTTGTCCGGATGAAGAAGTAAGCATTATTCGCACAACTCCCCGACTTTGATCTCCCCAATCATTTCCTTCAGGCGAACAATTAACATTTACTTGGCAATTATCAGAATCTCCAAATCCTTTTTGGACATTATCTTGCGGAAATGAAACACCTCTATAAATATATGATATTTCTGAAATGCTAATTCTAACTTTTCCTCGTGGATTTTTTTCTTCGTTGTATTCTAGTGTAACCGTTTCTCCTTGAATAATTTCGGTGGCAAAATTTCCACTTTCCGGATTATTAAATTCTGTGAATGCTCCAATAATTTGAGATTGATCTTCATTGTATAAGTATAATTTTCCACCAGGTGGCAGGTAAAAATCATTGTAATAAACAACAAGTGCTTTTGCATCTTCCGATTTTATTTTCAATCGCCAAATCATTTTACCATCAGGCAATTTTGTCCACTTCCCTGAATTATTTATGTCAAGATTTATTGGTATAGATCTTCCAATTTTGTAGAAAATTCCATTTTTCAAATCACCTTCATCTTCTTTATTGATTTCTGTCATATTCAATTTCGGAAAAATCTTTGTAGGGTAATTGTAGTCATCTACATCAAAATACATACTCCATGGAGTACCTCCCTGGCTTATTTGCGTATTTCCTTTCAATGGAAATAAAAAAAAGGCTGCTATGCCTATCAATAAAAGAAGTTTCAAATTTTTCATTATATAAGTTTTTAATCATTTGCAAAATTAAACATATTTTTAGTTTTTCAATGTTATTGAAAACAAATCGTTTAAATAAAATATTCGATTATAATATAGCAATTTATCTAAAATCAGAATAAAAATTCAATCTATTGTAAATGACATATAATTACAAAAACAAGTTGCTTTATAAAATAAATTGCATGCAAAGAAAAAACTGACAGTCAACAATTCCTAAACTCTAAATTTATAATATGAAAAATAGTAAAATCTTGTCAAACTATTTAATTTGCTAATAATGACACAATTGAAAGATTTTTTTGTATATTTGCAGTAATTATATTTTGTAACTACTCAGTATCAAAGATAGAATGAATTTTTCGGATTTTTGATTTATTTTTGAAACTCAAATGTTATTAACAATTTCTGTGTGGTTATTAACAAATTTTTGATACTATTTCTGAAAATGAAAAAAATGCTATATTTA
>JABHKC010000199.1 GCA_018692315.1 Bacteroidota bacterium
TAGAATCATTCAAAATAAAATTCGGTAAAATTTAAAATTGAATAAAAAAATTAACTAAAACTCATCAATGTTAATATATTTGAGCATGAAAATTGTAGAAACGTTTATGAAAAAAAAGTTTATGAATTAATCAGGTTAAAGGTGCTTTTTCTATCTTCCAAATAAGAGATTATATTCTTTTTGAGTTTAAACTCATGCAAAAATTCTAATCTAAACAGTAATCGTTCAGAATTTATTGGTTTGTTATAAATGTCATCAATATTTTGCTTTAATGCTTCCGCTTTATTTTCCAGAGTATAATTCTCATCAATCATAATGAAGGGTAACGATTGTTGAGTCATATTTGAATATATTTCGCTGTGCATTAAAAAGCCCGACATTCCTGGTATTACTATTTCAGAAATAATCGCATAAGGTTGGGGATTGTTTTCCAACCAACTAACCGCTAAATATCCGTTTATTTTATTTATTAAATTTATCTCATCGTTGCTAGAAAGTGCCTCAATCACAGATTTGTCTTCTCCAACATAAAGAATATCATATACTTTTTCTTTGGTTTCTGTATTTTTAGTATGGAAAAATTCTTCAGGAAATTTATGTTGCATAATCTTCTAATTATTTTTTTTGATTGGAAACTATTTAAAATACTCTACCTAAGGCGATTTCAATTTTAACATCCAATTCTTCCGGATTAAACGGTTTAACAATAAAGTCGTTCGCACCCATTTTTAGGCACTTTACTCTCTCGGCACTTGTGTCTAATCCTGAAAGCATTATCAATGGAATATTTTTAAAATAGCCACTTGCTTTTACACTTTTAATGAATTCATAGCCATCTAATTTTGGCATTTCAACATCGCATACAATTAAGTCAGGAATATCTCCTTCCTGAAGCCAGGCTAATCCTTCAGCACCATTATTCTGTGAAACAACATTATATTTCCTACTCAGAAAGCTTACCAAAAGAGTTCTAATAGTTGCTTCATCGTCTATAACCAAAATTTTCTTCTTCATCAAAATTACGTTTAAACATATTAATTGTTAAATTTCAATCTTTTATAGTGATAAAAAAACTGAAAAATAAAAGAACTAAACTAAAAAACATGACAAATTTAAAAAAATATATATCTTTATCATTTATAAATTTTATTTTTTTTGACTAAAATAATTTACAGATTATTGATAAACTTTTTAATATTAAAGAATTATGAGAATTTCAATTGTAGGATCAGGCTATGTTGGTTTAGTATCGGGAACTTGTTTTGCAGAAACAGGTATTACTGTAACCTGTGTAGATATTGACGAAAAGAAGATTGAGAACCTAAATAAAGGAATAATTCCAATCTACGAACCCGGTTTAGAGAATATGATACAAAAAAATGCAAGCAAAGACAGGTTGTTTTTTACTACAAGTCTGAAAGATAGTTTAGACAAAAGTGATGCAGTTTTTATAGCTGTTGGAACTCCTCCGGACGAAGATGGAAGTGCAGACCTTCAATTTGTACTTTCCGTTGCACGAGAAGTTGGTAAAAATCTTGATCATTACATGGTTATTGTTACAAAAAGTACTGTTCCAATTGGAACAGCAAAAAAAGTGAAAGCTGCGATTCAAGGAGAATTAGATAAAAGAGGTGTAGATATTCCTTTTGATATTGCTTCAAATCCGGAATTTCTGAAAGAAGGTGATGCTATTGACGATTTCTTAAAACCAGACAGAATTGTTGTAGGAGTAGAAACTGAAAGGGCGAAGAAAGTTATGCAAAGGCTTTACAAACCATTTGTTATGAACAACCATCCATTATTATTTATGGATGTTCCATCGGCAGAATTGACAAAATATGCAGCAAATTCGATGCTTGCAACAAAAATTAGTTTTATGAACGATATTGCCAATTTTTGCGATTTAGTCGGGGCAGATGTTCATTCTGTAAGAATGGGAATTGGCTCTGATAGCAGGATAGGAAATAAATTTTTATATCCGGGAGTTGGATACGGAGGCTCATGTTTTCCAAAAGATGTGAAAGCTCTAATTAAAACTGCTGACGAAAACAACTACTCACTTGAGATATTAAAATCTGTCGAAGATGTAAATGAGAGACAAAAATCAGTATTGTATGATAAAATAATGTCGCACTACAAAGGTAATATTAAAGGTAAAAAATTCGCTATGTGGGGATTATCTTTTAAACCCAACACAGATGATATGCGAGAAGCCCCATCAATAGTATTAATTTCTAAATTACTAAAAGAAGGTGCAAATGTTCGAGCTTACGACCCTGTTGCTATTGAAGAGTCGAAAAGAAAAATTGGAGACATAGTAACCTATGTAGATGACCAGTACGAAGCCCTCATAGACGTTGACGCATTGATTGTTGTAACAGAATGGCAAGAATTTAGAGTGCCAAAATTTACTATCGTAGAACGATTAATGAAAACTAAACTTGTATTTGATGGCAGAAATATTTTCGATCCAGAAGAAATGAAAGAGTTTGGATATCAATATTACGGTATTGGAAGGAAAAAAGTATAAAACTCTTTTCTTTAAAAAATAGACCTCATTTTATTCCACATTTTGAGGTCTATTTTCTTTTCAAAGATTTGTATTGAATATATCAGATGTTTGAGATTATGCCAAGACTCATGGCATGAAATTGTAGATAGAAGGATAAATCAAATAAATATATCATGAAAAAAATATTAGTAACCGGAGGTGCCGGATTTTTAGGATCACATTTGTCAGAACGTCTTTTGAAAGAAGGAAATGAAGTAGTTTGTCTCGACAATTATTTTACTGGCAGTAAACAAAATGTTGTCCACCTTTTAAGCAATCCATACTTTGAATTAGTTAGACATGACGTAACAATGCCTTATTTTGTAGAGGTTGATCAGATATACAATTTAGCTTGCCCTGCTTCACCAATTCACTATCAGTATAATCCAATAAAAACAGTAAAAACATCTGTTTCAGGTGCAATAAATATGTTAGGTCTTGCAAAACGAATAAACGCCAGAATATTACAGGCCTCAACAAGCGAAGTATATGGAGATCCTGCCATTCATCCGCAAACTGAAGACTACTGGGGAAATGTAAACCCAATTGGCATTCGCTCGTGCTACGACGAAGGTAAAAGATGTGCAGAAACATTATTTATGAATTATCACACCCAAAATAATGTCAAAATAAAAATTATTAGAATTTTTAACACATATGGACCTAGAATGAATCCCAACGACGGGCGTGTAGTTTCAAATTTTATTGTACAAGCCCTTAAAGGAGAGAATATTACAATTTATGGAAACGGTGAACAGACCAGAAGTTTTCAATATGTAGATGACCTTATTGAAGGTATGATAAGAATGATGAACTGTAGGCAAGATTTCATTGGGCCGGTAAATATTGGAAATCCAGGAGAATTTACAATGCTTGAACTTGCCGAAAAAGTTATAAAAATAACAAATTCCAATTCAAAAATAATACATTTACCTCTTCCAAAAGACGACCCTACCCAAAGAAAACCAAATATCGACCTTGCAAAAAAAGAGTTAGACAATTGGGAACCAAAAATTCAATTAGATGAAGGTTTGACAAATACCATAAACTATTTCAAAAGAATTTTGAATTTATGATTCTCGAAAACAGAAATTAGCAAAACAAGCGAATTTCAATTTTCAATTTCTGCATCTTTAGATTTAAATTTATTAGCTTTAAAAAACAAATAATTAAAATATGAAAGGAATAATTTTAGCAGGTGGTTCAGGAACAAGACTTTATCCTATAACAAAAAGCATTTCGAAACAAATAATCCCGGTTTACGATAAACCCATGATTTATTACCCACTGTCTGTTTTGATGTTAGCCGGAATTCAGGAAATTTTGATTATTTCAACACCAACAGATATTAAGCTATATGAAGACCTACTTGGTGAAGGCAAACAATTTGGCTTAAAGCTGTCATACGAAATTCAACCATCGCCCGATGGTCTTGCACAGGCATTTACTATTGGCGATAAATTCATTGGCAACGATAATGTTTGTTTGGTTTTGGGCGACAATATTTTTTATGGTTATGGTTTTGGGAAAATTCTAGAAGAAGCAGCAAACTTAAAAGATGGTTCTATAGTTTTCGGATATTATGTAAACGATCCTGAGAGATATGGAGTTGCCGAATTCGATAAGTCTGGCAAGGTTTTAAGCCTTGAAGAAAAACCCAAAAATCCAAAATCGAACTACGCAGTTACAGGACTATATTTCTATAGCAACGATGTTGTAGCTAAAGCAAAGAGCCTTAAACCTTCGCCTCGTGGAGAATTGGAGATAACCGATCTCAACAGACTTTACCTTAACGAAGAAAGATTAGGTGTAAAACTCTTAGGTCGTGGTATGGCTTGGTTAGACACAGGTACCCACGAAAGTTTATTACAAGCATCGAACTACATTGCTACCATTGAAAAACGACAAGGACTTAAAGTTGCTTGTCTTGAAGAAATTGCTTTCAATAAAGGATATATTGATAAAGCTCAACTTCTTGAACTTGCAGAACCTCTCAAAAAAAATCAATACGGTCAATACCTTATTAAAATTGCTGAAGAAGATTTTTTTTCAGGCAACACTGATTTTTAGTTTTAATCAAGCAGTTTTACAAAAAATGAAAAGATAAAATGAAAATAATTAAAACATATATTCCCGATTTATTAATCATTGAACCAAAAGTTTTTGAAGACGAAAGAGGATATTTTTTCGAAAGCTACAACAAAGAAGATTTTATTAATAATAATGTAAATATTGATTTTGTACAAGACAATCAGTCGAAATCTATGTATGGAGTAATTCGTGGATTGCACTACCAACTTGCACCCCATTCTCAAACAAAACTTGTGAGAGCATTACGCGGAACAATTCTCGATGTTGCTGTTGACATTAGAAAAGATTCGCCAACCTACGGAAAATCATTCAGCATAGAACTGAGCGAAGAAAACAAAAAACAACTTCTCATTCCTCAAGGATTTGCTCACGGTTTTTCAGTTCTTACCGATTATGCAGTTTTTTCGTACAAATGCGATAATTTATACAATCCCAATTCCGAAAGAGGAATAAATTTTCTCGACCCAATGTTAAATATTGATTGGAAAATTGATAAGACAAAAGCTGTTGTTTCAACAAAAGATAAGGTTAATCCTTCTTTCGATGATGCCGAAACTAATTTTGTTTATGGGCAGATTTAACATACGAAATAGCTGAATACTCTTTTTATTAAAAATAATCGGATGAACACAATTTTAATAACAGGTTCGAAAGGGCAATTAGGAAGCGAAATTTCTGAACTATCAAAAAATTATAAAGAGCTAAACTTTATTTTTACAGATGTTGAAGAACTTGACATTACCAGCAAAAAAGACATTCTTGCTTTTTTTGAAAAGAACAATATCAATTTTGTTGTTAATTGCGCTGCTTTTACAGCAGTTGATAATGCTGAAACAAACAAGGAATTTGCAAATCTTCTGAATGCCATAGCAGTAGGATATCTCGGAGAGTCAGCAAAAGAACATAATGCTAAAATAATTCACATTTCCACAGATTATGTTTTCGATGGAAAAAACCATACTCCCTATTCCGAGAATCAGGCTCCTAAGCCAAATTCGGCATATGGCGAAACAAAACTTAATGGCGAAATTGAATTAGAAAAAAGCGGAGCAAATTCAATAACAATTCGCACTTCCTGGCTTTATTCGGCTTTTGGCAACAATTTTGTAAAAACCATGATGAGGCTTGGAAAAGAACGGGACGAATTAGGAGTTCTTTTCGACCAAATAGGCACACCTACTTACGCAAAAGATTTAGCACAAGCGATAATTGAAATAATTTTGCAAAGCATAAAAAATGAAAATGCCTTCAAAAACGGCATATATCATTTTTCAAACGAAGGCGTTTGCAGTTGGTACGATTTTGCAATAGAGATTCACAAACTCGCCAATATTTCTTGCTTTGTAAAACCAATAGAAACCAAAGACTATCCGCTCCCGGCAAATCGTCCACACTACAGTGTTTTAAATAAACATAAAATTAAAGATACTTTTGGTATAAAAATTCCTTTTTGGAGAGATAGTTTAATAAAGTGTATTGAAATTTTGGAAAAAGTCTAATTCTAAAAACTCAATTGCAATTTCAAAAAACCCATAAAGAATTTGCTTCTTTCGTCGCCAAATTGTCCATCGAAAAATTGTGAGATAAAAGAAACATTCAGATTGTCTTTTAAAGAATAATCTAAGGAACCACCGATATATATTCCATCAAGTTTTGGGAAATACATTGCTGAAACACTTGCATTTATCAATGGATTGATTGGAAATCCAGCACTCAAAAAATAAGTATGTTCGGTGAACGAAATAGCTTTTTCGGACTGAGGCAAATTCAGCATTTCACCAAATTGAGAAATATCATAACTTTTCGCATATTCATTGTAAATATAATCTATTTGCAGCATCAGCGAATTGCTGAAAGTGTAGTTGCCGGACAAAGCAAATAGCAAAACGCCGGAAGTATCCTTCATTTTTTTAGGCACAAAATAGCTGAGTTCGCCAGTAAATCCAGCAGTTTTTATATCGCCCGACCAACCCAAACCTGCAAATATTTCCGTCTCTTTTATCAGTCCGCCCAATAACTGTATGTCGTAGTTCCATTTATTGAAACGGTAGAGCCCGGCAAGAGTAATCTCTTTGTCTGAATTACAATTCATGGCAAATTCGGCACTGCTCGAATATGAAGTATAATATTGAATTCTAATGGCATCGCTTCCAGGACGTTCGGTATAATCGACCTCGAAAAACGAATACGAATTAAAAATATCATTAGGATTCCAAATAAAATTTTGCCCCCAATTTATTCTTTGTCGGCCAAGGGTAATTTGCAAATCTTTGATTGTATAGTCGAGATATAATCTATCTATTGTGCTGTTCAGAGCAAAAGATTCTTCGCTTAGAATGTTTCTATTTAAGTCAAAATATGAGTTGCTTTCTTCAATAGATTTTGCATACTCGGGAAAATATTGAAATGAACTTCCCCACAAAAGTCGATTTCTGATACTTGTTGCAAATTTCAATGAATTATTTGGATACCACTTAAAATTCAGCCGATTATGTATAACATTATCGTTCACCCAATCCTCATCATATGATTCGAACATCACGGACTGAATATTCGAAATATATCCGTTCAATGTCCAGTTTTTCTCATTCTGTGAATTAGCATTTAAAATAAATAGAAATAAAAGTGTGCTTAATAATATTTGTTTCATTTGGTCGCTGTTTAATATATTTTTTGATACAATCAATTATTTTTCATCCATTTCTTAACTATTTTCTCCAATTCACTTTTTGAAGGAAGATTAATAAGATATTCGTTTACAAAAACATTTTCTTTAGCTGTAGTGGCATATTTTACCATTGCTTTTTTACTTTTGGTACAAAGCAAAATTCCAATTGGTTGGTTATCGTATTGCTTCATTTCTTCGTACTTGTAGTACTGCAAATACACCTCCAACTGTCCAATATGTTCGTGCTTGAATTCATCATTTTTTATTTCAATAATTACGTGTGAACGCAAAATACGATGATAAAATACCAAGTCAATATAAAAATACTCATCATCGATCAATATTCGTTTTTGACGTGCCTCAAAACAAAAACCATTTCCCAATTCTAAAAGAAACATTTGTAAATTGTCCATCAATGCTTGTTCTATATCGCTTTCTTCCAGAATACTTTTTACCGGCAAATCAAGAAATTCAAAAGTCAATGGAGTTTTCAGGATATGGGCAGGAGTGAGTTGTTCGGCATTTTGATGAACCAAACGACTGAGTTTTTCTTTGTCTTTTGATAAGCCGGAACGTTCGAAATACAGTGTCGCAATTTGCCGTTTCAATTCCTTGACACTCCAAGTACCATTGATGCACTCTATTTCGTAAAAAGTGCGTTTTAATGAATTTTCAATTTTTATTAGCTCGGTTAAATGTGTGAACGAAAGCCTTTTAATGATTTTTTTAGCAGGAACTTTCAATTCATCAGTCGCCGACTGATGAATTCGATTTGCTATATTTTCCACTGTTGCCAATTCATCAGTCAATGACTGATGAATTTCAAGTCGCTTATTATCAGGATTTAACAATTCATCTGTTGGCAACTGATGAATTGGAAAATACTCTTTGATTTCTTGAAGTATAGAAAATATATGAGGATAAAGGATATAAAATTGACGACAAACTCTAAGATTAGTTTCCGACAAACCTTTTATTTCAATTTCTTTTGCTAAATGCGGTATTAAACCTGTACCGTAGGCAGCGCGGTCTTCACCGTTTTGTTCGTATTCTACAATGTATGCACCTATCCACCAGTTACGAACTGTAAGTGCTGTGTTTACAGCCGATACTGCCTTTTGAAACAACTCGTTGTGCATCTCCGATATTTGATTTGCTAAGTGTTTTAGGTTCATAGTTTGCTGAATACTGTTTATTATAATTTTAATTTGATAAATTTTCGTATTCTTTTTCAATATCTGATTGAGATATCTCTCCTTTCGATGTTTTGGGTTTCAATTATACAGCCTGTTCTTTTATAGTTTTAAATCAATATTATTTATATTGTAATTTGGATATTTGCAATTATAAAACTCTTTAAATTAAACTGAGTAATTGTAAACTTTGAAAAACACAATCATTCAATTTAGTTCCCAAATAGTTTATGATACCATTTCAAATTACTCAATCTGAAAATTTCAGTATCTTGTTTGCTTATTTTATTTTCAAGTGTTTCTATTTTATCGTTTAAAGTTTTAATTCTATTTCCCTTTTTTTTTAATTCCAATTTTATCCTTTTATTTTCATTATCAAAATCATCAGTCTTTTGCAGCAGTACATTTATTACAGAGTTTTGCTTTTCTATCTCTCCCTCCATTATTCCTTTTTGTTTTGATATATTATCAAATTCCTTTTTTAAGAAATTGTTTTGTTGAATAAAAACTTTTGCTTTATTTTGTTGCTTAGCAAGCCCTTTTTCAGAATAGTATAATCTTGAAAAATAATAAACAAAAAATCGTTTAAAAATATCTGTTCCAATATCATTGCGATATTTATATGCTTTTAGCAAATCATCAAACGCTTTTGAATATTCATTTTTTTTAATCTTGTATCTTGCACTTTTGTACAATATATCTGCTTTACCCGAATTTAATTCTTTAATAATTAAAGTGTTTGGAGTTTCATTTTGAGCGAAAACTAAAACTTCATTATCCGTTTTAATTGCAGTTCTGTTAATTTGTGATTTTAGCATCAAACCATTAAAAGTAGTGCAACGACTCAATGCAACATAAACTTGACCTGGGGCAAATGCAGCACTTAGATCAGCAAAAACTTTTTCAAATGTAAGTCCTTGACTTTTATGAACAGTAATAGCCCATGCAAGTTTTAATGGAAATTGTATAAATGTTCCAATAATTTCTTCTTCAATCTTTTTTTGTTCATCATTCCAACTATATCTTACATTTTCCCAAGTCTCTTTTTCAACTTTTATCTCCTTGAAATCATCATTTTTATCAGTAATCTCAACAATAATTGTAAATTCTTCTATTTTTTTAATTGTGCCGATTTTTCCATTAAAGTAACGTTTACTTCTATCATTTTTTATGAACATTATTTGAGCATTTTCCTTTAATTGCAATACTCTGTCAGTAGGTAATGAATTATCGGGAAATGTTCCTGTGATTGTTGCTTCAAAAAAATTGGGTTCAGTTTCTAATTCAGACAATTTTGTTAAATTAGTTGTTTCTACATTCCTATTGTGCGTAGCTAAAATTATATATTTATCTTTTTTATTAGGTTCATAATTTGAAGTATATCTGCTATTTAATAATAATATATCATCTTCTTTTACTTTGTTAATTCTAACTTTATTCAATAATTCGATAAACTCTTTTTCATTTTGGCGATATATTTTTTTCAGTTCAATATAGACAGGTTTGTTTTGTTCAATTACTTTTGCACTAAAAAAAAATGGACTTTTATAATATTGTGATAAAATGAGCCATTCATCATTTTTTGCAATAGGAGGTAATTGAAAAGTATCCCCAACTAATACAACTTGTACTCCGCCAAATGGTTCTGTTTCTTTTTTTCTAAAAATCCTAAGCAATCTGTCAATAACATCTAATAAATCACTTCTTACCATTGATATTTCATCTATTATTAAAAGCTCTAAACCTTTAATTATTTCTAATTTCTTCTTGAAATATTTGAAATGGTCAAATACAGTTGATTTATCATTGTCATTTAAACTTGGTTTTGTTCTTAGTCGTTTATCATTTGGAACATAAATACTTGGACGAATTTGAAAAAATGAATGTATCGTTTGCCCAGCTGCATTTATCGCCGCCACACCTGTTGGTGCAACAATAACAATATTCTTTTTACTTGTTTCTCTTAGGTATTTTAAAAATGTTGTTTTTCCTGTTCCAGCTTTTCCTGTCAAATATACTAATTTATTAGTATGCTTGACAATTTCAGCTGCATTGTTAAATTCAACATTACTTTCATCAAGTTGAATATTATCTATGATTATTGACATATTAATCTTTAATTAATCTTTGTCGCATTGCTAGAATATATGACTGCTACACTCATCCAATCCTCAATTATAACATCATTGTATTTACATTGGATAACAATATCTATTTATATTATAGAAATGTATTTTTCTCCGTTCTCAAAACAATCACTTCCTAACATCCGAAACAACTTTTCCGTCTTCGATGGTAATTACACGTCTGGCTTTTTTCACAACTCGGGCATCGTGGGTTGAAAAAATAAAGGTAATATTTTCATCGCTGTTTAGTTTTTCCATAATGTCGAGCAGATTTTCGGTCGATTTTGAATCTAAATTTGCAGTGGGTTCGTCGGCAAGAACAAATTTGGGTTTCGAGGCTAAAGCCCTTGCAACAGCAACTCTTTGCTGCTGTCCGCCCGAAAGTTTGTTTGGTCGTTTGTTTATTTGCTCCTCCAATCCCACCGACTTCAGCAAATCAAAAGTGCGTTTTTCACGTTCAGTTTTCGATTTCCCCTGAAGGTGCATAATAAATTCTACGTTTTCTTTAGCTGTCAAAACCGGAATAAGATTGTATGCTTGAAAAACAAAACCAATATTGTTCATTCTGAATGTTGTTTTTTTCTTTGCTGATAGTGTAGCAATATCAACATCATTAATCTGAACATTTCCATCGCTGGCATCGTCTAATCCGCCAACAATATTCAGAAATGTTGTCTTCCCCGAACCCGAGGGTCCCACTATTGCAGCAAATTCGCCCTCTTCAAAATCCAAACTTATTCCATTCACAGCATGGACAGGATTTGTGTCTTCATCGTAAATTTTATGTAAATTTTTTATTTCTATTATTTTCATTTGTCTATGTTTTTTGTTCTATAAAAAGGAGTCTTTTGAGATTGTTAATTCTATTTTATTCGGTTCGGATAGATTCAGCCGGATTTAGACGTAATGCTTTAAAAGCCGGATAAAGGGCAGATATTATTCCTGTTAAAATTACCAGAGCTGATGTTATTATTAATGTTTCGAAATCGATGACCGGATATATAATTGGTGAAAAACCCATTGCAGAAAGTCCTTCGCCCCAAACAGACAAATCTAAACCAACTTTTGAGAAATATAATGAGATTAAATATCCAAAAATAATACCAATTATCCCTCCTGTAAACGATAAAAATATTGACTCTAAAATTATCATCGAAAAAACTCTAAGTTTGTTCATTCCCACAGCCATAAGCATACCGAGTTCTTTGACACGTTCGAGAACAACCATGAGCATTGTATTTATGATTCCAAAACAAAGTGCCAACAAAATAATAACAACAACCATGTACATATAGACTCCCATAAGTTCGTCCATATAGCCCATTTCCGGACTTAAAGTTCGCCAGTTTTCTGTTTTCAATTCCGGCATAAGTTTCGAGATTTCGTCAGTTATGCTTTCCAAATTATTACTGTTTTCCAACAAAATTGCTAATTCGTGGCAAGTATTTTCTTCCAAAGAGCAAAGCCTCGAAATATCGGAGTTTCGCACAAATATTGTCATTCCGTCGTATGCAGTATTTGATGTTTTATAAATTCCGGCAACTCTGAATGCACCACTAATAACATCGCCATTGATGTCCTGAACTGTAATAATTATTTTGTTTCGAATACGAACATCTAATTTGTCGGCTAATTTTTTTCCAATAACAACCGGATTTCTCGTAACACCTTCGAAATATTTTCCCTCGATGATTTTTTCATGAATATTGGATACTTGTTTTTCTTGTTCCGGTACTGTTCCGACAATTTTTACACCCGTTCCGGTTTCGGCAGTAGCAACCATCGAATTTATTATTATTCTATTTGAAGCAGCAAGAACACCTTCAATTTTATTTATTTCTGAAACTTTCTCGGATGTGTTAGTAATCAGATAGTTTAACTCGTAGTTTTCTTTGAATTTTGGCTTATGTACTTGAATATGTGCCATTTCTGTATTAATAACATCAGCGAGACGTTGATTAATCCAACCTTTCATAAAAAATGAAGAAAACACACCGGCTACAAGCCCTATTGAAACTGCAATGACAACAACCAAACTGCGCATTTTGTTTCGCCAAACGTTTCTCCATGATATTGACCAAATCATATTTTTATTTTTATTCGTTTAAAATTTCCTTTTATTTAGTTTTTAAATTTATCCTCTAAGTGCCTCAATAACTCTCAATTTCGAAATATTATAGATTGGATAAATCGAAATAACAATTGTAATTGCAAATACCGCCAGAGCTTGATTATAAAATACTTTAGGATCAATCGCAAATTTCATTACCGGTTCGAAACCGTAATTTATCATAACTTCAGCAGTTTGCCCGGTAAGAGGAATTGGATTTAAATATAAATAATAAGTAATCGGAAAACTCACAATAATTCCTGCAATAACGCCTACTAAACCAATCAACATGGTTTCAATAAACAAAATTCTCATTAATTTAAGTTTTTGCATTCCAACTGCAACAATAACACCCAACTCTCTTTTCCTTTCAGACATCATCATCATAATCGTACCCAAAATTCCGAAACCAATTACGAGATAAAGAATAATCTTGAAGACTACAGCAGTTCCCCTATCGCTTTCAATTTGCTGAACTAAAACCGGTTGCATTTCTTCCCAAGTCATCACTTCATGATTATCATTTATTGCAGCTTTCAAATTGTTTTGTATTTCTGTCATATTTCTATAATCATCTAACATAACTACATAGGAGGCTAACAGATTTTCGGCAGAATAAAAATTTTGACAATTTGAGATTTCCATTAAAATCAGAAGTCTGTTAAATTCCGGATTCGGATGTTTTATTATCCCACGAATTGGATATTTTCCGGCAGCACTCACTCCATGATATCCCTGCCCAATCATTACTAATGTATCATTCAATTTTAGTTTCAGATAGTCTGCCAAGCCTTCAGCAATTAACACTCCATCATCATCTTGTTTCAAATAGTTGCCGGTTTTCATTTTGGCTTTTACATTTGTTACTTTGTCTTCTTTTTCAGGATCGATGCCAAGCACCAAGGCTCCTTTTGTAATTTCTTCTGACGAAGCCAGTGCATACGATTCAAGGCGTGGAGTGTAGAACGAAATGTTCTTTTCATTTTCTAAAGCAGCAATTATTTCAGGACTCGATTCAAATGTATTGTTAATTTTCTGATTTTCCCAATAGCCCTTTTTATGAATTTGGATAGAGCCGGAATAAAATTTTACGGCAATATCTACCATGTTCGTATAAGAACCTTCTTGCATAGAACTCATAATTGCAGAAAAAAGAACACCAAAAAGAATCGAAGAAATTGCAATAGAAGTTCGCCTTCTATTTCTCCATAAATTTCTCCAGGCAATTTTAAAATTTGTGTACATATTATCAATCAGTTATAGTGGAAATTAGAAATTGGAAATTTAGTTATCTGATTCGTTTCATATTTTGTTGCGAAAAAAAGCCGTCTTCAATAGGCTCATCAAATTTAAGCGAAATAAACTCAAGAATAGTTTTCTGATTTTTTTTCTCGACAGGAACTATTTCCATTCTCGTGGGTATAGTACGGTCTCCCATTTTTTTTAGCTCGAAAGCATTTTCAATATTTACAAGATATCCATCTTCGTCGTAATACTCAGCTTTCCAAATATCAAATCCTTCTGCACTGACCCAGACTATAATTTTCCCCCAAACAACCGGAGCATCAGGTTTCACTGTAAGCTGAATTTTATGGCATTCCAATTCCCTAACAATTTCTTTCCCAAGATAATCATGTGTATAATCAACAATAATTGAAGATTGTTTTACAAGATCGTCGTTCGTAAAATCTGAACCCATCCAAGATTGCATCATCATTGAGGGTGGAATTTTTATCATTTTTTCAATGCTCGGCACCCAATTCCACATTTCTTTTTTCCTTTTCAGAAAAACCTGCCCTTTTTCTTTTGCCGGTGAAGTTATATAAATCATAAAATATTCGGTACCCTTCGACCATGATTTCATTGAGATACTTCGGTTCCAATCTGCCCTTTCTATTGTCATTTTCATTTCACCACTGCTTGTTTTTCCACGGTTTTTTTGGTCGGCTTTTTTTATTACTTCAAGTGCGGAAAACTCTTGTGCCTCAACAAAATTGATATTTATTAATAGGAAAAATAATACTGCCACAACCTTTGTTGCTCTTTTCATTTGTTTAGTTTTTAGTATCTATTTATAATAATTGATTATTGCAAATTGAAATTCATTTATACATTTCAATAATTTTATTTTTTATCTCATCAAGCTGAAAATTTTCCGAATCGTTTATATAATTTAAAAATATTCCATCAAGAATAGCAAACAAAAATCGTGTTTCTACTTCCGGATTTTTATATCCTTTAGATGCAAAATATTTTGTTGTAATTATAATAACAGGGCTTAAAACTTCATACAATTTAGGTTTAACAATTTTGAAAACAGGTGGCTGCATCAACATTGCAAAATATAGCTTCCAGTTTTTTATATTACTTTTCAGAATGCTAACCTGATTAATTCATAAACTTTTTTTTTCATATAGTTTTTTAAATTTTCAAGCTCAAATTAATTAATATTAATGAGTTTTGTTTAATTTTTGTATTTGGGTTTAAATTTTTTCGCACTTTAATTAGAATGATTCTAAA